>NZ_JAATWC010000011.1 GCF_012979235.1 Dissulfurirhabdus thermomarina | reverse complement strand
TGGGTTACCCGGCCGGCGGAGTTCGCATGGGTTACCCGGCAGGCGGCGTGCGGATGGGGTACCCTGCAGGCGGCGTACGGATGGGTTACCCGGCGGGCGGCCCTTTCGGCTGGCGCTGAGTGCGTTTTGCCCGGAGGCGGCCCTCGGCCGTCTCCGGCCGTCGGATGCCGGCACGACGTGGGGCCCTGGGAGGGGCTCCGCGAGAGGACGCCCCCGGATTCGGGCGGCAACGCCGTCACGGGTGAGGCGGTGCTGCTCGACGCGGCGGGGCCGGGGGCGGTTCCTCTGAACCCGCGTGGCGCGCCCGAGGGCGGTGGAGGTGGGCCATGGGCGAATGGATCGACACCCTGGACCGCGTGGATTTCGCGCCCCCGGCCGAGGTCTTTCCCTCGCCGGCGGACTGGCGGGACCAGTTCATCTACTTCCTCCTCGTGGACCGTTTCGACGACGGCCGCCCCGGCACGCCGCCCTATGATCCCGCCACGGCGCCCCGGGGGCGCGACCCGGCCCAGGGGCGGCTCTTCCAGGGCGGCACCCTCCGGGGCGTCATGCGGCGGCTCGAGTACGTCCGGAACCTCGGTTGCACGGCCATCTGGCTCAGCCCGGTCTTCAAGAACCGGGTGGAACGGAACGATACCTACCACGGGTACGGCATCCAGGACTTCCTCGAGGTCGACCCCCGGTTCGGGACGAAGGAGGACCTCAGGGCCCTGGTTCGGAGGGCCCACGAGGTGGGCCTTCGCGTCATCCTGGACATCATCCTCAACCATACCGGCGACAACTGGGCCTACCCGGGGGACCAGCCGTACTATTACTGGAAGGCGGCGCCGGGGCCCTTCGACTTCGGGTTCTGGCGAAAGGTCGACCCCGCGTCCGGGCTGCAGCCCGACGACGCGGTGTGGCCGCGGGAGTTCCAGTCGCCGGACCGGTACAAGCGCCGGGGGCAGATCCGGGATTGGTCCGACCCCGAGGAGGCGGTCAACGGGGACTTCCTGAGCCTGAAGGAGCTGGACATCACCCGGCCGGAGGTGCTAGACGCCCTGATCCGGAGCTACAAGTCCTGGATCGCCTACGCGGACGTGGACGGGTTCCGGGTGGATACGGTGAAGCACATGGAGGACTCGGCCACGGCCCTCTTTTGTAACGCCGTCCGCGAGTACGCCAAGCGGATCGGGAAGGCCGACTTCTTCATCTTCGGGGAGGTGGTCGGGGACGACGCGGTCATCCAGCGCTATATCGGCCGAAACAGCCGCATCGCGGGCACGAGCGAGCGTTTCCCCTCCCTGGACGCCTGCCTGGACTTTCCCCTCTACTTCGTCCTCGAGGAGGTCGTGAAGGGGTTCCGGAGCCCGGTCCTCCTGCGGGACCGCTACGAGCGGTTCCGGACCCTCTACGCCGACCACGGCGAGGCGGGCCGCTACTTCGTGACCTTCGTGGACAACCACGACCAGATGGCCCGGCCCTACCGGCGGTTCATGCACCGGAACCCCTTCCCGGAGCAGGCGGTCCTGGCCGTGGGGTATCTCCTCTCGGCCCAGGGCATCCCCTGTATTTATTACGGCACGGAGCAGGGCTTCGACGGGGGCGGCGACAACGACGGCTACGTCCGCGAGTGCATGTTCGGGGGGCGGTGGGGGGCCTTCGACACCACCGGGGTCCACTTCTTCGACGAGTCGAACCCCATCTACCGGGGCATCCGGGCCGTGGCGGAGGTGCGGGCCCGGGAACCCGCCCTGCGCTACGGCCGCCAGTATTTCCGCGAGACCTCCAGGGACGGGGCGCGCTTCGACTTCCCGGGAGAGGTGCCCGGCACCCTCGCCTTCTCGCGGATCCTGGACACGGACGAGATCCTGGTGGTCATGAATCTCTCCGGATCGCCCCGGGGCGACCTTGTCACGGTGGACCATCGGCTGTCGCCGCCGGGGTGCCGGCTGGGCGACCTCCTCGGCGGCCGGGGCCCCTGCAGCGTCGGGGAGGCGGGCGGCCGGGCCTGCGTCCGGGTGCCGCTGGAGGGATACGCCATGGCCCTCCTGAAACGCGAAGGGGCCTGAACCCTTCGGCGCGGGGGCCCTCCCGCCCGGCCGGGGGCTCGGGCGGAGGCGGGCTCAGCAGGCGTCGCCGAGGATCCGGGTCACCTTGCCCTCCTGGATCTTGACCCGGTCTCCCACCTTGTACTTCTTGGCCTCCTCGGCGGGGAGCACGGCCGAGGCGGTGCCGCCCTTCTTGCACTTGACGGTGAGGGTTCCCCCCTCGATCTTCTGGATCTTTCCCTTGCAGGCGGTGGGATCGGCCGGCCCGCCGGAGACCCCGGCGCAGGCTGTGAGGCCGGCCAGGGCGGCGGCGAGGCAGGCGGCGGAGAGTGTTCGCATCTCAGGACCTCCGTGGGGCGTCGTCCTCCATCCCGCCCTATGGATACCCGGCACCGGCGCCTGGGTCCAATGGAATTTATTTATAGTTCCTTTTGAAGAAATAGAAAAATTAAATCCATTTCGGCCCGGAAGGGGTGGGCGGGTGATTTCCCGCCCTAGTCCCTGGGCTTCTTCCGTCGTTCCCCGCGGAAGGCGATGGCCGCTGCGTCGTCGAGTTTCGAGACGAGGTGGAGGGTGAGGGCCTTCCGGACCGGCTCGGGGACGTCTTCCAGGTCCTTGGCGTTGCGGCGGGGGAGGATGACTTCCTTGATCCCGGCCCGGTGGGCGGCCAGGACCTTCTCCTTGATGCCCCCAACGGGGAGCAGCAGGCCCCGCAGGCTGATCTCGCCCGTCATGGCCACCTCGGGCCGGACGGGCCGGTCGGTGAAGAGGGAGAGCAGGGCCACGGCGATGGTGACGCCGGCGGAGGGGCCGTCCTTGGGGATGGCGCCCGCCGGGACGTGGATGTGGATGTTCTGGTCCTGGAAGGCCTCCTCGGGGATCTTGTACTCCGCCGCCTTGGAGTGGATGTAGCTCAGGGCGGTCTGGGCCGACTCCTTCATGACCTCGCCGAGCTTCCCGGTGAGGATGAGGCGGTTCGGGCCCTTCATCTTGGTGGCCTCGATGAAGAGGATCTCGCCCCCGGTGGGCGTCCAGGCCAGCCCCGTGGCCACGCCGGGCAGCCGCGTCCGCTCCGCCACCTCCGACTCGTACCGGGCCGGGCCGAGGTATTCCTGGAGGGAGGAGAGGCGGATACGCACCTTTTCCGTCCGCCCCTTGGCCACCTCCTTGGCCACGCCCCGGCAGACGGCGGCGATCTCGCGCTCGAGGTTGCGGACGCCCGCCTCCCGGGTATAGGCGGTGATGAGGCGCTCCAGGGCCCGCTTGTCGAAGGTGAGGTGGGCCCGGGTGAGGCCGTGGGCCTCGAGCTGGCGGGGGATCAGGTACTTCCGGGCGATCTGGAGCTTCTCCTCCAGGGTGTAGCCCGCCAGCTCGATGACCTCCATCCGGTCGAGGAGCGGTCCGGGGATGGCGTCGAGCACGTTGGCCGTGGCGATGAAGAGGACCTTCGAGAGGTCGAATTCCACGCCCAGGTAGTGGTCCGTGAAGGTGGCGTTCTGTTCCGGGTCCAGGACCTCGAGCAGCGCCGATGCCGGGTCGCCCCGGAAGTCCATGCCGAGCTTGTCGATCTCGTCCAGCATGAAGACGGGGTTGTTGACGCCCACCTTGCGGAGCCCCTGGATGATGCGCCCCGGCATGGCGCCCACGTAGGTGCGGCGGTGCCCCCGGATCTCCGCCTCGTCGCGGACGCCGCCCAGGGAGATCCGCAGGAACTTGCGGCCCATGGCGCGGGCGATGGATTTCCCGAGCGAGGTCTTGCCCGTCCCGGGCGGCCCCGCGAAGCACAGGATGGGGCCCTTCAAGTCGGGCTTGAGCTTGCGGACGGCCAGGTACTCGAGGATGCGCTTCTTGACCTTCTCGAGGTCGTAGTGGTCCTCGTCGAGGATCCGCTCGGCGCGGTCGATGTCCAGGTGGTCCTCGGTGGCCTCCGACCAGGGCAGCTCCGCCAGCCAGTCGAGGTAGGTCCGGGCCACGGTGTACTCGGAGGAGGAGGGATGCATGCGGGCCAGGCGGGCCAGTTCCCGCTCGGCTTCCTCCATGGCGGTCTCCGGCAGCCCCTTGGCCTCGAGCTTCTCCCGGATCTCCTGGACCTCGTCGCCGCCTTCCTCCCCCTCGCCCAGCTCCCGGCGGATGGCCTTGAGCTGCTCGCGCAGGTAGAACTCCTTCTGGGTCTTCTCCACCTGGTTCTTGACCTTGCCCTGGATCTTCTTGCCCAGTTCCAGGATCTCGTGCTGCTGGGCCAGGATGCCGAGGGCGATCTCGAGCCGGCGCTTCACGTCGAAGGCCTCGAGGACCGCCTGCTTCTCCTCGGGGGGGATGTTCAGGTGGCTGACCACGATGTCGGCCAGGACGCCGGGGTCGTCCACGGTGTTCACGATACCGCCCAGCTCGCCGGGGAGGTTGGGGGCGAGTTCCAGCACCCGGACGAAGAGCTGGCGGAGGTTCACCACCAGGGCCCGGATCTCGATGTCGCCCTCCGGCACCTCGTCGGCCACGGAGGCCACGTTGGCGCGCAGATAGGGCTCGTCGCCGGTGATCTTGAGCACCCGGATCCGGGAGACGCCCTGGAGGAGCAGCTTGGCGTGGCCCTCGTCGTCCTTGGCCATCCGGAGGATGAGGGCGAGGGTCCCAACGGGGCGCAGGTCCAGCTCCCCCTCCCGCTGGCCGGGGCTCACCGGCACCACGGCGATGGTCCGGTCGGCGGCCAGGGCGTCGTCCACCAGGCGGACGAGGCCCGGGTCCTCCACGCTCCAGGGGACCACCATGTGGGGAAAGAGCACCATTCCCCGGCTGGGGATCAAGGGGACTTCCCGGACCGTTTCCCGTGTCGCGTTCTGCCCGTGGTTCGTGCCTTCCATGTCGTATCCCTTCAGCCCGTCACGGTGATCTTCGTGGGCGCCTCGGGCTTCCGCCGCTCCAGGCGGACCGTGAGGAGCCCGTTGTCGAAGACGGCTTCCACCTTGTTCTCGTCGATGTAGGAGGGGAGGCGGACCATCCGCTCGAAGGGCCCGTATTCCACCTCCATCTGGTAGAAGTGCCGGCTTTCCTTCTGGGGGGGCGGCCGGCGGACGCCCGCGATCCGGAGATACGGGGCCTCCAGGGTGACCTGGACGTCTTCCCGGGCCACCCCGGCCAGGGCCGCCACCACGTAGACCGTTTCGCCTTCCCGGTACACGTCCACCGAGGGCGACCACCCCTGGCCGAAGAAGACCACGGGGTTGCCGTAGCGCAGGAGGGTGCCCGCCATCCGGTGGAGGCTGTCCGTGAGCTCGCCGATGTTGCGGCCGATCTTGATCTTGATGATGGGCATGGTCTCGTCCTCCCGCCCGTCCGGGTGTTTCTCATCTCAAAATAGGTTCGCCGGCGTGTGGAGGCAACCCGCCGGCGCGGTCCGGGGAGGAGGAGGGTGGCGAAGGGCCGCGTTTTTGTCTAATCTCGCCGGGAGTCTCATCCGGAACGGAAAGGAGGTACCTCCGCATGGCGGGACTCTTGTCCAAGGAACGCATCGTTGCGCGGCCCGGGTTCAACCGGTGGCTGGTGCCGCCGGCCTCCGTGGCCATCCACCTCTGCATCGGCTCCGTCTACGCCTGGAGCATCTACAACCCCGCCCTGGTCAAGGCCCTCGGCGTGGTGACCAGCGCCGCCGGCGATTGGAGCATCCGCGACGTGGTGTGGGTCTTCACCGTGGCCATCGTCTTCCTGGGCCTGTCGGCGGCCTTCGCCGGCAAGTGGCTCGAGGAGGTGGGCCCGAGGAAGGTGGGCGTGGTGGCCGCCCTGTGCTGGGGCGGCGGCTACCTCGTCGGCGGCCTGGGCATCCTCCTCCACCGGCTCTGGCTGGTCTACTTGGGCTACGGCGTCATCGGGGGATGCGGCCTCGGCCTGGGCTACGTCTCGCCGGTGAGTACCCTGATCCGGTGGTTCCCCGACCGGCGGGGGATGGCCACCGGGATGGCCATCATGGGCTTCGGGGGCGGGGCCATGATCGGCGCCCCGCTCAAGGAGTTCCTGATCCGCCACTTCTACCGGGCCCCCGAGTACCTGGGCCCGGTGGACGCCGTCCACCTGGTGACCCAGGGCGGCAAGCGCTTCGCCGAGGTGGCCGGGACGCTCCGCGAGGTGGTGGTGGTGGGGGCCAGGGACCTGGCCGGGATGATCCAACCCGGGCCGGAGGGCGTCTACCTCGTGGGCACCGGGAGCGTGGGCGTGGCCGAGACCTTCTTCGCCCTGGGCCTTCTCTACGCCGTGGTCATGCTGGCGGCGGCCTTCTCCTACCGGATACCGCCCCCGGGCTGGAAGCCGGAGGGCTGGATCCCCTTGGACCACGACCAGGCCGCCCGGAAGATGATCACCCGCGAGCACGTCCACATCGACCAGGCCTTGAAGACGCCCCAGTTCTACCAGCTCTGGCTGATCCTCTGCCTGAACGTCACCGCGGGGATCGGGGTCCTCGGCGTGGCCAAGACCATGATGACCGAGATCTTCGGGACCACGCTCCCCCACGTGGTGGACGGGGCCTTCGCCGCCACCTACGTCATGATGATCAGCGTCTTCAACATGACGGGGCGGTTCTTCTGGGCCAGCGTCTCCGACTACCTGGGCCGGAAGCGCACCTTCGCCCTCTTCTTCGTGCTGGGGATCGTCCTCTATCTCTCCATCCCCTGGTGCGCCCGGGGCGTGAGCGCCAACCCTTCCGTGGTCTGGCTCGTCTACTTCTACGCGGCCACCATGCTCATCTTCACCATGTACGGGGGCGGCTTCTCCACCATCCCCGCCTACCTCGCCGACGTCTTCGGGACGAAGTTCGTCGGCGGGATCCACGGCCGGATCCTCACCGCCTGGAGCACGGCGGGGGTCCTGGGGCCGCTGGCCATCACCTCGTTCCGCGAGCGATCCCTGCACCGGGCCATCGAGGCATTGGCGGCAAAGGTGGACCCGGAGGCCTTCCGCCGGGCCTTCGGGGCCGGGATCGACCAGCTGGATCTCCTGGTGCGGCAGAAGACCGTGACCGTGGCCAAGCTCATGGAGATCGCCCCGGCGGGCACCCCGGATCCCACCAGCGGCCTCTACAACACCACCATGTTCCTCATGGCGGGGCTCCTGGCCGTGGCCTTCGTGGTCAACGCCCTCATGCGGCCCGTGGACCCGAGGCACCACCTCCGGGAGGAGGACTGAGCCCGGTGGCCCGGCGGCGTTCCCTGGACATCCTGCTGGTCTCGCCCCTGGCACCCTCGAAGCTCCTCGGCGGAAACTTCTACTTCCGGCTTCCCTTCCTGGGGCTGCCCACGGTGGCGGCGTATACGCCGCCGGGCGACCGGGTGCGGATCGTGGACGAGAAGGTCTCGCCCATCCCCTGGGAGCCCAAGCCGGACCTCGTGGGTATCACCGCCATGACGCCGCTGGCGCCCCGGGCCTACCAGATCGCCGACCGGTTCCGGGCCATGGGGGTCCCCGTGGTCATGGGCGGGATGCATCCCACCGTCATGGCCGAGGAGGCCCTGCGCCACGCCGACGCCGTGGTGGTGGGCGAGGCGGAGGGGGTCTGGCCCAGGGTGGTGGAGGAGGCCCGGGAGGGGCGCCTGTCCGGGCTCTACCTGGCCCGGGATCGGCCGGACCTCGCCGTCGCCCGCCCGCCCCGGCGGGACCTCCTCGAGGCCGGGAGGTATCTCCCGGTCACCTTCATCGAGACCAGCCGGGGGTGCCCCCACGCCTGCCGGTTCTGCTCGGTGACCCGGTTCTTCGGCGGGCGCCACCGGACCTTCCCCGTGGACGACGTGGTGGCCCAGCTCCGGGAGCTTCGCCCTACGGAGCGGCGCTTCGCCCTCAAGAACTGCGTCTTCTTCGTGGACGACAACATCATCGGCGACCCGGACCACGCCCTGGCCCTCTTCGAGGCCATCCGGCCCTTCCGCTTGAAGTGGTTCGGGCAGGCCTCCATCTCCCTGGCCGAACGCCCCGACCTCCTCGAGGCCATGGCGGCCTCGGGGTGCCTCGGGCTCGAGATGGGCTTCGAGACCCTCTGCGAGGACGCGGAGGCGAGGCGGATCGGAAAGCCCGTGCGCGACCCGAAGGACGTCCTGGAGGCCGTGGAGGTGATCCGTTCCCACGGCATCGGCCTCCAGGGCTCCTTCATCTTCGGCTTCGACCACGACGATCCCGGCGTCTTCGAGCGCACCGCCCGATTCGTGGACCGGGCCCGGCTCAACGCCGTCTACGTGGGCATCCTCACGCCCTACCCCGGCACCGCCCTCCACGCCCGGCTTCGCAAGGAGGGCCGCCTGCTCCACGAGCGGTGGGAGGAGTACGACACCGCCCACGTGGTCTTCCGGCCCAGGCGGATGACCCCCAGGCAGCTCCTGGAGGGCTACCACCGGGTGCTCCGCCACGTCTACTCGTGGCGGAGCATGGGACGCCGGCTCCTCGGCAGCCGGGTGGGGATGAACTTCTTCGTCCCCATGAACCTCGGCTTCAAGGTGTCGCTCCGGCGTTTTCTCCGGGACGCCGCCGCCGAATAGGGGGCGCCGCCCCCGCCGGCCTTGACGATTGCCGGCATTCCGTGTATCTAGGGCGCTCGGACCAACCTCGCTCCTTGCACCGGCCCGCCGGGCCGGCGCCACTTCGTGCCCGAAAGGAGGTCCCGATGTCCCTGCGTTACTACGAAACCCTCTACCTCTTGCGGCCCGACCTCGGAGAGGCCGACCGCGCGGCGGTGGGCGAGGCCCTCCGCGGGATCGTCACCAGCCGCGGCGGCCAGGTGGTCGAGGAGGCGCCCTGGCCCCTCCGGCGGCTGGCCTACCCTGTCAAGAAGCACACCCAGGGCTACTACGTGCTCATGGAGTACGGCGCCACCCCCGACACCGTGGCCGAGATCACCCGGGTCCTCCGGATCGACGAGCGGGCCCTGAAGTTCCTTACCCTCCAGAAGGACGACACCTTCGACGCCGAGGCCATCGCCCGCGAGAAAGAGGCCCTCGCCCAGAAGAAGGCCGCCGAGGCCCCCGCCGAGGCCGCGGCACCGGAGGCCGCGTCGCCCCGGCAAGAGCCTGCGCCCGCCGCCGAGCCAGAAACCCCGGCCGAGCCACCGGCCCCGGCCACAGACGAGCCGGCCGAGTAACGGCGACAGAGGAGGCCCCCCATGTCCAACGGATCCCCGCAGTTCCAGCGTCCCCGCCGTCCGAAGCGCCGCCGCTTCTTCCGCCGCCGCAAGGTTTGCCGCTTCTGCGCCGACAAGTCCCTGGTCATCGACTACAAAGACGCCGCGGCGCTCCGCCATTTCATCACCGAGCGCGGGAAGATCCTCCCCCGCCGCATCACCGGGACCTGCGCCCGCCACCAGCGGCGGCTCACCACCGCCATCAAGCAGGCGCGGATCATGGCGCTCTTGCCCTTCACCTCCGGCCACGCCCTGGGTGACTGATCCGTCCGCGTCCCCGCCGGCCCTTGCCCGATCCCGGTAGGATGCCGCCGCGCCCCGCCCCACGGGGGCTCGACGCCGGCCTCCGCCTGGCGGCGGTCGCCGGGGTCTTCCTCGTACCGGCCGTGGCGCCGCCGCTGGCCGGGGTCCTCCAGCTGGCCGGGGCCGGCGCCGCTGCCGCCTGGCTCGAGGGCTGGCGCCCCGCGGCCGCGATCCGCGGTGTCATGGCCGCCGTCGGGGCGGCGCTCCTCGCCTCGGCGCTCTTGCTCGGCGGGCGGGGCGGGCTCTGGATCCTGGAGACGGGACTGCTGGCGGGGTTGTTGCTCCGGGCCCGGCACCTGGCCTGGTCCGGGCCCCGGGCCCTCTGGACCGCCGTCCTGGTGCTCGCCGTTTCGCTGGCCTTCTTTCTCGCACTCGGGAGCGGGGGAGACGCCGGGCAGGCCTGGGAGGCCCTTTGCGGGGAGGTGGGCCGGGGCCTCGAGAGCTCCTTCGGGGTCCTTTCGAACCGCCCGCCGCCGGGGCTCACCCCCGAAGAGGTCCAGGCGGAGGTGGCCGCCCTCCGGGCGCGAACGCTCCATTTCCTCCCGGGGATCCTCTTCCTCTCCCTCTTCACCGTGGCCCTGGCCAACCTCTTCGTGGCCCGGCTTCTGATCCACCGCTGGGCGGGGCGGGAGGTCTTCGGCCCGGCCTTCCGCCTGTGGCGCTTCCCGGAGGCCCTCGTCTGGCCCTTCATCGCCGCCGGTCTCCTCTCCCTTTACGGGAGGGGCGGGGCCGGGGCCGTGGGCGACAACCTGCTCCTCGGCCTCGGCGGGGTCTACCTCGTCCAGGGGCTGTCGGTGATCGCCTTCCACATGGAACGGCGGCGCGTGCCGGGCTACCTCCGCTGGGGCTTCTACGTGTTGCTAAGCCTCCAGTGGTATGGTCTATTATCCGCGGCCGCGTTGGGGCTCTTGCACACCTGGTTCCCCCTCGGACGGGGGGGCGGCGCGGGCGACACCACTTGAATCTTTCCCACTTCCGGGTTTCACGGAGGTCGCAATAATGGAAGTGATCCTGACCGAGAGCATCGATTCGCTGGGCATGGCCGGGGAGGTGGTCCGGGTGGCCGACGGCTACGCCCGAAACTACCTTCTCCCCCGCCGCAAGGCCCTGGTGGCGGACAAGCGGAACCTCGCCCAGTTCGAGCGCCAGCGCGAGAAGATCCTGGCCCGCGCCGCCCGCCAGAAGGAAGAACTCCAGGCCCTGGCCGGGCAGCTCGAGCGGATGACCCTCACCATCGCCAAGAAGGTGGGCGAGGAGGACCGGCTCTACGGCTCCGTCACCGCCATGGACATCTCGGAGGCCATCGAGGCCCAGGGCTACACCGTGGACCGGCGAAAGATCCTCCTCGAGGAGCCCATCAAGCAGCTCGGGACCTACGAGGTTCCCGTCAAGCTCGGCCCGGAGGTCTCCGCCACTCTCAAGGTCGAGGTGGTGGCCCAGGAGGCCTGATCGGCGCCCGCCGCCCAACCGGCGGCGGGCGTGGAGCCCGGGTCCCCAGGGCCCGCCTCCTGCTGGATGATTCCCGGTGCCGGTGCCCGGGGGCGGTGTCCGCCCCCTCGGCCCGGCCGACCGCGTGATGGCCATGCAGCTCTCGCAACGGAAACCCTCCCCGCCCCTGGCCGGTTACCGGCTCCCCCCCCAGCACCTCGAGGCCGAGCAGTGCGTGCTCGGCGGCATCCTCATCGAGGACGGCGCGCTCTCGCGTGTGGCGGAGATTCTCCGCCCCGAGGACTTCTACCGGGAGGCCCACGGCCTCATCTACCAGGCCATGCTGGATCTTTCGGAGCGCAACGAGCCCCAGGACCTCGTGACGGTGCACAACGCCCTCAAGGCCGCGGGCCGGCTCGAGGCCGCAGGCGGGGCCGCCTACCTCGCCGAGCTCACCGAGGCCGTCCCCGTGGCGGCCAACGTGGCCTACTACGCCAAGATCGTCCGCGACAAGGCCATCCTCCGGCGCCTCATCGAGAAGGCCTCCGAGATCGCCGCCACCTGCTACGAGGAGGCCGGGGAGGTGGACGAGATCCTCGAGCGGGCCGAGGCGGGCATCTTCGAGATCTCCCAGCTCAAGATCCACCAGGCCTTCCATGCCGTCCGCGACGTCATGAAGGACAGCATCAAGCGGGTGGAGGACCTCTACGCCCGAAAGGAGCTGGTCACCGGGGTGCCCACGGGCTTCGGCGAGCTCGACCGGATGACTGCGGGGCTCCAGCCGGCGGACCTCATCATCGTCGCCGGGCGGCCCAGCATGGGAAAGACCGCCTTCGCCCTGAACATCGCCCAGCATGCGGCCCTGGAGCACGGGGTGCCCGTGGCCGTCTTCTCGCTGGAGATGTCCAAGGAGCAGCTGGCCCTCCGGTTGCTCTGCTCCGAGGCCCGGGTGGACGCCCAGAAGGTCCGGACGGGCTTTCTCTCGGAGCAGGACTGGCCGCGGCTCATCCGGGCGGCCGGGAACCTGTCGGAGGCCCGGATCTTCATCGACGACACCCCGGCCCTCTCCGTGCTCGAGATGCGCGCCAAGGCCCGGCGGCTCAAGGCCGAGCACGGCCTGGGGTTGGTGGTGGTGGACTACCTCCAGCTCATGCGGGGCCGGGGGGGCAGCGAGCGCCGGGAGCAGGAGATCTCCGAGATCTCCCGGTCCCTGAAGGCCATGGCCAAGGAGCTGGACGTGCCGGTGGTGGCCCTCTCCCAGCTCAACCGAAAGGTGGAAGACCGGCCCAACAAGCGGCCCCAGATGGCGGATCTGCGGGAGTCGGGGGCCATCGAGCAGGACGCCGATGTCATCGCCTTCATCTACCGCGACGAGGTCTACAACCGCTCCGAGGACAACCCCAACCGGGGCACGGCCGAGGTCATCGTGGGCAAGCAGCGCAACGGTCCCACGGGGGTGGTCCGCCTGGCCTTCGTCTCGAAGTACTCCACCTTTGAAAACCTCGCCCGGGACCCCCTCGCCTGAGGCCCTCATCCGGGCCCTCCTGGCCGAGGCCGGAGAGGCGGGGGATGCCGCCGCGGCCCTCGGGGCCTACTTCGAGGAACTGGCCCGTTGGAACCGCCGGTTCAACTTGACCGGCCTGCGCGACCCCGCCGCCCGGGTCCGAAAGCACCTCGGCGACACCCTGACTCTCCTGCCCCTGGTCCCGCCGGGCCCCGCCCGGGTGATCGACATCGGGACCGGGGCGGGCGTTCCGGGCCTGCTGCTCAAGATCCTTCGCCCCCGCCTCCAGGTGGTGTTGGTGGACGCCGTGGCCCGGAAGGTCTCCTTCCTGCGCGCGGTCATCGCGCGCCTCGGCCTCGAGGGAATCTGGGCCGAGCACGGTCGGGTGGGGGAGCCGGAGGTGCCTCGGCGGCGGCCCGGGGGCGGCTTCGACCTCGCGGTGAGCCAGGCGGTGGGATCCCTGGCGCACCTGGCGGCGCTGGCCGGGCCGGTCCTCGGCCCCCGGGGGATGCTGGTCGCCATGAAGGGGCCAGGTGGGGCGGCGGAGCTCGAGGCCGCGCGGGCGGGGCTCCGGGCCGCCGGCTGGGCGGCGGAGCCGGTGACGGCCCGGGTTCCCCTCACCGGGCACCCGCGGTGCCTGGTGGTCCTCCGCCGCGTGGGGGAGGCGGCGCCGTGACCTCCGGGTTCCAGGAACTCCTCTCCCGGGACGCCGCCCTGCTGGCCGTCCTCGGGGCGGCGAACTTCCTCCCCATCCTGGGCCGGGCGCTCCTGGGGGAGCGCCTCGGGGCGCCGGTGGACCTCGGACGCCGCTTCCGGGACGGCCGGCCCGTCTTCGGGGACCACAAGACCTGGCGGGGGCTGGCGCTGGCGGTGGCGGGCGGCGCGGCCGTCGGCGGACTGACGCCCTTCGGCCGGGGCGGCGGCGCCCTCCTGGCGGCCCTTTCCATGGCGGGCGACCTCGCGGCCAGCTTCGCCAAGCGCCGGATGGGGCTCGAGGGCGGCCACCCCGTCCCGCTCCTCGACCACACCCTGGAGTCCCTGGTCCCGCTCCTCTTCGTCCGCCGGGGCGCCGGGCTCGGGTGGATCGAGACCGCGGTGCTGGTGGGGGCCTTCGCCGGGGCGGCGCGTCTCTTCTCCCCCGTCCTCCACCGGCTGCGCCTCAGGCGGAGACCGGCGTGACGGCCCTGCTCAAGGCCGACTTTCACCTCCACACCGCGGAGGACCCGGAGGACCTCGTCCGCTACACGGCCGAGGACCTCATCGACATGGCACGGGCGGCGGGCTACGGCGTGCTCGCCATCACCAACCACAACCGGGTCACCTGGAACGAGCGCCTGGCCGCCTACGCCCGGGACCGGGGCATCGTGCTGATCCCCGGCATGGAGGCCACCATCGAGGGGCGCCACGTCCTTCTCTACAACGTGGACCCCGCCGAGGTGGACCGATCCAGCCTCGAGGCCCTGGTGCGGCTGCGGCGGGAGGAGACCCTGGTCATCGCCCCGCACCCCTTCTACCCGAGCCCCTGTGCCCTCCGCGGGCGCTTCCGGGCCAACGTGCACCTCTTCGACGCGGTGGAGTACTGCCATTTCCGGGGGCGGGGCGTGGATTTCAACCGGCCGGCCCAGGCGCTGGCCGCCCGGTACGGCCTGCCCATGGTGGGGACCTCCGACGCGCACCAGCGGGTCCAGTTCCACACCACGTACACCCTGGTGGAGGCCGAGCCGGACGCGGCCTCCGTCATCCGGGCGGTGAAGGCCGGCCGCGTCCGGGTGGTGAGCCGGCCGCTCCCGCTGGCCACCCTGGCCCGGATCTGGCTCCGCATGACCTGGCGGAACAAGGTGGTCCGCCGCTTGTCCCGGCCCCGGGCTTGATGGAGGTGCCGGGGGCGGATCGAGGCCGCGCGCGGGCGGTGCGGCGCGCCCCGGCGGCGCCGGGATTGACCCGCCGGCGGCGTCCCCGTAGGGTAGGGCCGTCGAGCCCACGGAGACCCGGATACGACATGGCGAGATCCTCCTCTGCAGCGCACTGGTTTGCGGCCCTGGCCTGGGCGGTGGCCGTCCTCGCGGCCGGAACGGCGGCGGGAGCGGCCGTGCCCTGGCGGGTGGAGGCGGACCGGATCACCTACCATGCCGACGGGGACCTGGTGGTGGCGGAGGGGCACGTGCGTGCGAGCCGCGGCGGGATGACCTGCGAGGCGGACACCGTGGCCTACGACCGGCGCCGGTCCCGGCTGCAGGCCTGGGGCAACGTCACCCTCCGCACGGGGGGCGACGTGCTCCGGGGCAGCCGGGCCGACCTCGACCTCGCCACCGCCACCGGCACGGTGGAGGACGCGGAGCTCTTCCTGAGCCGGAACAACGTGACCCTGGCCGCCCGGACGATCCGGCGGACCGGCGAGGACGAGTACGAGGTGGAGGACGCCGTGGTGACTACCTGCCCGGTGCCGCGGTCGGCCTGGAGCTTCCGGTGCCGGCGGCTCCGGGTCCGGGCCTCGGGCCTGGCGGTGGCCGCCCACACCACGTTTCGGGTCAAGGATGTACCGGTCCTCTACGCGCCCCTGGCGGCCTGGCCCGTGAACCAGGAGCGGGAGACCGGGTTCCTCACCCCTTACTACACCTCCTCGAGCCGGAACGGGTTCGAGCTGGAACTGCCCTTTTTCTGGGCCTTGGGCGACAGCTTCGACGCCACCTTCTCGCCCCGGTACCTGGCCAACCGGGGGATGCTCCTGGGCGGGGAGTTCCGGTACGCTCTCTCCCCGGCATCCCTCGGGGTCATCCGGTACAGCTACCTCCACGACAACCTCGTGGACGACGACTTCGACGGGGACGGCCAGGTCCGCGGCAATGCCCGCCGGTGGTGGGTCCGGGCCAAGGCCGACCAGGACCTGCCCCTGGGCGTCGCGGCCAAGCTGGACGTGGACCTGGTGAGCGACCGCGACTACTTCGAGGAGTTCCGGGAGGGGCCCATGGGATTCGGCGCCACCAACCGGATGTTCCGGAAGTGGTTCAACCGCAGCCTCAACGACGAGACGGACGTGATCCGGCTCTCCACCTTCCAGTTGGCGCGGACGTGGGAGGACCACTTCTGGGGGGCCGAGGCGCGCTTCCACCAGAATCTGTTGGAGGACGCCCAGGACGAGACCCTGCAGACGCTCCCCCGGGTGGCGGTGGAGGGGTTCCGGCGCCGGCTGTGGCGGACGCCCCTCTACTACGACTGGCGCGCCGAGTACGTGAACTACTGGCGCGAGCGCGGACTCGAATCGCAGCGCCTCGACCTCGCCCCGCGCCTCGCCCTCCCGGTGGACTTCGGCGGCGTGGCGGACTTCCTCGTGAGCGCCACCGCGCGGGAGACGCTGTACCGGATCGGCGGCGACTGCCAGGGCTGGGCCACGGACCTCGACCGCAACCGTTTCACCCACGAGCTGGCGGCGGATCTCGGCACCACCCTCGGCCGGACCTTCGACCTCGGCGGCGGGCGGTTCGTCCGGCATACCCTCCGCCCCGTCCTCTCCTACCGTTACCGGCCGCCCAAGGACGTGGACGGCCTGCCGGGCATCGACGCCGTGGACCGGCTCGGCCAGGAAAACCTCCTCGTCCTATCCCTCCTGAACTTCGTGACCACCCGCCGGGATCGGCCGGGGGGGCGTTTCACCTACCGGGATCCCCTCGTCCTCCGGCTCGAGGAGGGCTTCGACGTCCGCGAGAGCCGGCGGCGCCTCGGCCCAGGGGAGAAACGGCGGCCCTTCACCGATCTCCTCGCCGAGCTGGAGCTGAACCCGAACGAGTTCGTGACCCTCCGGAGCGACACCACCTTCGGGGTCTACGGCCAGGGGGTGACCACGCACCGGACCCAGGCCACCTTCCGGTCCCCGGCCGGGGACCGGCTCGGCCTCACCTACCGCTACCACCGGGCGAAGCGGATCCATACCCTGGACGCCGTCCTGGACGCGGTGCTCACCCCCGCCTGGACCCTCACGCTGCGGACCCAGCGCTCCCTGGAGGAGCCCTGGGAGGAACTCCGCTCTTCTTACGGCTTCCGCTACAAGGCCGGGTGCTGGAGCCTCGAGTTCCGGGTCGACCACACCCCCGACGAGGATTCCTTCGTCTTCTACATCGACCTGGCCGGCCTCGGCGGCTGGGGCACCCGCTGAACCGCGGCCCCGGGGCCTCGCCGGGCCGGCGCCGCGTCTCGGCCCCTGCGGCTGCATTTTTGGTCCAAAAATTGCAAAAAGGTTCGGGCGGCGGTCATGCCCCGATTTCATGGCCCCGGACGGTTTTTTTTGACCATGCGCGACGGCTCTGGCATAATTCCACGAGGTTTCCACGAGGTGCCCGCCGGCGAGGCGGGCGGGGGCGGCCGGTCGTCCCGCTCCCGGGTTCGTGGAGCCGATTCCCCCGACGGGGGTGGGGGCCGCGTGGGAGATGGCGATTTCCGCATCCTGGTGACCGGGGATCCCGGCGCCTGGACGCCGCCGGGCGCCGGCGCGGGGGTGTCCTTCGTCTTCGAGTGGGTGGCCGGGCGGGGCCGGGTCCTGGCAGCGCTCCGCCGCGACCGTTACGATGCCGTCCTGGTGGATGCCGCCGGCCCGGGGTCGGAGGGCCTGGACCTCGCCCGCCGGATCCGGCGGCGGTACCCGGCCCTCCCGGTGGTGATGGTGCTGGGGCCCGAGGCCCCGGGGCCGCTCCAGGAGGCGGCCGAGGCCGCCGGGGTCCTGGAGTGCGTGGCCGCGGGCGCGCTGGATAGGGCCTTCTTCCGGCGGCTTCGCGGGGTCTTGGCCGCCCTGAGGGCCGGCCGGGAAGGGGCGCGGGCGATGGCCGCCCGGTGCGAGGCCCTGGCCCGGTGCCTTCCCCCGGAGTCGTGGGAGTGGGATCTGGCGGCCGGGACCTTCACCTGCAGCCCGGCGCTCGGGACGGCCCTCGGCCTCGGACGGGGTGAAGCCGCCGCCGGGGACCCCGAGGCGTTCTTCGCGCGCGTCCATCCCGACGACCGGCCGCGGCTGGAGGCCCGGATCGGGATGCACCTCGAGGGCGGCAACGAATGCTGGGAGTGCGACTTCCGGCTCCGGCAGGCCGACGGCGCCTACCGGTGGGTGAAGGGACGCGGGGCCGCCGTGCGGGACGGCGCGGGATGCCCGGTGCGGCTCCTCGGCGGGCACGAGGACCACAGCACCCGGGAGTCCGCCGGTGCCGAGGCGGTCCGGGCGGCCTTCCACGATCCCCTGACGGATCTCCCCAACCGGGTCCTCTTCCTCGACCGGCTCGGCCAGTGCCTGCGGTCGGCGCCCCGCCGCCGCCGGCGTTTCGCCGTGCTCTTCCTCGACCTCGACGGGTTCAAGCAGGTGAACGACACCTTCGGCCACCCGGCGGGCGACCGGGTGCTGCGGGAGGTGGGCCGGCGCCTCCTCCAGTGCGTCCGTCCCGGCGACACCGTGGCCCGGCTCGGCGGGGACGAGTTCACGGTGCTCGTGGACGGGATCCGGCACATCCGGGACGCCACCCGGGTGGCGGAGCGGATCCAGCGCGCCCTGGAGGCGCCCTTCCCCCTCGGCGACCGACGGGTCCGGGTCTCCGCCAGCATCGGGATCGCCTTCGGCGGCCAGGGTGCCGCGCGGGCGGAGGACCTCATCCGGGACGCCGACATGGCCATGTACCGGGCCAAGTCCCTGGGAAAGTCCCGCCACGAGGTCTTCGACGTTCAGCTCCACGCCCTGGCCGCGGAGAGCGAGCGGATCGAGGCACAGCTGCGCCGCGCCGTCGAGGCCGGCGAACTGCAGGTCTTCTACCAGCCCATCGTCACCCTCCGGACCGGCCGGGTGAGCGGCTTCGAGGCCCTTGTCCGGTGGCGGCACCCGGAGCGGGGGCTCCTCGAGCCCGAGGCCTTCCTCCCGGCCGCCGAGCGGGCCGGGCTCATGGAGCGCCTCGACCTGTGGGTGCTCCGGGAGGCGAGCCGCCAGGTCCACGATTGGCACCGGCGGATGAACGGCGGGCCGCGTCTCTTCCTCGGTGTCAACATCGGGGGCGGCACCCTGTCCCGGCCGGGCTTCGGCGGGGAGGTCCGCCGCGTGCTCGCCGACACGGGCCTGGAGCCGTGCCGGCTCCGCCTGGAGATCGCGGACCGGTCCCTGCTCTCGGACCCGGCGGCCTTGGCCGGGGCCCTCCTCGACCTTGCCGCCCTGGACGTCCAGGTGGGCATCGACGACTTCGGGGCCGGCGACGCCTCCTTGTCGCTGGCGGCCCTGGACCGCCTTCCCATCCATTCCCTCAAGATCGACCCCACCTTCATCCGGCGGGTGGGCGAGGGGGACGCCGGGCTCGAGATCGCCCATGCCATCGTGACCTTGGCCCACAACCTCGACATGGACGTCACGGCGGAGGGGATAGAGAGCGAGGCGCAGCTCGTCCACCTCCGGACGGTGGAGTGCGACTACGGGCAGGGGGCGGTGTTCTCCATGCCCATCGAGGCCGCCGCCGCCGAGGGGCTCATCGCCGACCGGTTCCGGGGGTAGCCCGCCCCCGCCGCCGTTCCCTACGATCCGTGGGCCGCCGCGGGTTCGGCGGTTTCCGGCTCCGGCGCGCGGGGCAGGATGAGGATGTCGCCGCCCGGGACCTCCTGGAGGAGGCGGATCTGGGCCAGCCGCGCCAGCTCCAGGATGGCCAGGAAGGTCACGATGGTGACCTGGAGGTCCTCCGGGGTGAAGAGGTCGAAGAAGCGGAGGCGGCCCGCGGCCGCCAGGCGCGCCGACAGTTCCTCCATCCGCTCCGACAGGCTCACCCGGGCCCGGGCGATCTCGAGGACGTGGGGCAGGCTCCGGTTGCCCAGGACCTTCCGGAAGGCGTCCAGGAGGTCGTAGAGGCTGGCCTCGATGGGGCGCGAGGCCTCCGCCTCGGCGCCGGAGACGGGGATCCCCATCTCCGCCAGGCTCTCCTCCAGGCGCCGTCCCCGCGTGAAGACGTCCCGGCCGAGGAGCGGCCGCCGTTCCAGCTGCTCGGCGGCGGCACGGACGGCCATGAGTTCCTGGAGCGGGCGGACGATCTCGAGGCGGGGGTCGTCCTCCGGCGAGAGGGGCTCCGGCCGCGGCAGCAGCATCCGCGACTTGATGTGCATGAGGGTCGCGGCCATGACCAGGTATTCCCCGGCCACCACGATGTCGAGGGCCTGCATGAGCTCGATGTACTCGAGGTACTGGCGCGTGACCAGCGCCATTGGGATGTCGGTCACGTCGAGCTTGTTCTTCGTGATGAGGTGGAGGAGAAGGTCCAAGGGACCTTCAAAGGCCTCTAGCCGGATCTGGCACTCGGGCTCCAAAGGGCGCTCCTGACCTGTTCCATGGTGGCGCGGGCCTCGTCCCGGGCCCGCTCCGCCCCCCGGCGCAGCAGCCGGTGGAGGCCTTCCCTGTCGTCTCCCAGGGCCGTGCGGCGTTCCCAGATGGGGGCCAGGGCGCGGACCACGGCCTCGGCGAGTTCCTTCTTGCAGGGGACGCAGCCGAGGGTGGCCGCCTTGCAGGCCTCGACGATCTCCCGGCGCCGGTCCGGCGCCACGTAGAGGCGGTGAAGGTTGAAGGCCACGCACCGGTTCTCGGGGTCACCGGGATCGGATTTGCGGGGGCGCTCGATGTCGGTGATCATGGTGGCGATCTTGCGCCGGACCTCGTCGGGCGTGTCCGAGAGGAAGATGGCGTTGCCGTAGCTCTTGCTCATCTTCCGGCCGTCGAGCCCGGGCAGTTTCGCCACCTCGGCCAGCATGGCCTCGGGCACCGGGAAGGTCTCCCCGTAGAGGTAGTTGAACCGCCGCGTGATCTCCCGGGTCAGTTCCACGTGGGGCAGCTGGTCCACCCCCACGGGCACCTTGTGGGCCCGGTAGATGATGATGTCCGCGGCCTGGAGGACGGGATAGCCGAGGAAGCCGTAGGTGGCCAGGTCCCGCTCCTTCAGTTCCTGCTGCTGCTCCTTGTAGGTGGGGTTCCGCTCCAGCCAGGAGACGGGGGTGATCATGGAGAGCAGGAGGTGGAGTTCCGCGTGTTCCTTCACGTCGGACTGGACGAAGACGGTGGCGCGCTCCGGGTCGATCCCCACCGCGAGCCAGTCGAGGACCATCTCCTCGGTGTCGGCGGGGATGCCGCCCGGGGACTCGTAGCAGGTGGTGAGGGCGTGCCAGTCGGCGGCGCAGAAGAAGCACTCGTAGGCCTCCTGGAGGCGCAGCCAGTTCTGGAGGACCCCGTGGAGGTGGCCGAGGTGCAGCCGCCCGGTGGGGCGCATGCCGCTCAGCACCCGAACGGATCGGTTCTCGGTGTCGGTACCTGGGGGAGGAGTCACGCCTGGAGTCCCATGAAGAGGCCGTAGATGCGGAAGACCAGCGGGACTATAATCCGGCCCGTCACCCCTGTAAAGACGAGCAAAAGGATGAGGACGAAGCCGTAGCGCTCGAAGCGGCGCCAGGGTTCGGCCAATCCCTCGGGGAGCAGCCCTTCCAGGACCTTGCTGCCGTCCAGGGGCGGGACCGGCAGGAGGTTGAAGACCGCGAGCCCGATGTTGACGAGGATGCCGACCTGGAGCATGGCCACCAGGGGGGCGAGGAAGGCGGCCCCCGGCGGGAGGTGGATGACGCCCGACGGTCCGGCGGCGAGCCCGCGGAGGAGCGCGGCGCCCGCGGCGGCCAGGGCCAGGTTGGCCGCGGGGCCGGCCAGGGAGACCCAGAGCATCCCCCGCCGGGGGTCCCGGAAGTGGTAGGGATTGACGGGGACGGGTTTCGCCCAGCCGATGGCCCGGGTCAGGAAGAAGACCAGGGTCCCCACCGGGTCGAGGTGGCGGAGGGGGTTCAGGGTGAGCCGCCCCGCCCGCCGGGGGGTCGGGTCCCCGAGCCGGTCCGCCGTCCATGCGTGGGCCGCCTCGTGGGCGGTCACGGCCAGCAGGATGGGCGGGGTGAGGAGCAGGACGTGGCGGATGGTGGCGTGGAGGTCCATGACGCCTGCACTATAACCACGGCCGCGGGCCGGCGCCATCCCCGGCGGAAGGGCCGGGGGCGGCGTTTGCAGTCCGGGACCAGGGGAGGCTTGGGCGGTGGGCTTCACCTGCGAATTCTTCAAGGTCTGGAATCGAAAAGTGGATGGGCGAGTTCGGCTGATCCGGCGAGGCGCGGCTGTCCCCGGGGGGAATCCCGCATGGCGTCTCTGAGAGTCTGAACAAACGAGGGGCACTTCTCATGTGTGTTTACTTCAAGGCGTTCCCACGGCGCCGTTGTGTTGATTTAAAGTCATGGAAATTTCGCTGGCCATCGCAACATTGCTTGGGGTAATCTCATCTGTATGCTTTTTCTGGGACAAGTTTAGAAACAAAGAAGATCAAAAAGAGACACGTAAAAGTATTCATGGAATGAAATCAGAAAAACATGAGGCTGTCCAACAGACAAAAGCAGAATTAAGTGACACCACTCTCAAAATACTGATGCCCTTTTTTGATTCTGGTGCAATGGTGGTCATTGACGCCTTTATCTCAGGGTTGTCGCTAACCAAATCTGAAGTTGGGTAACACTTAGATATCCTTTTGAAGAAAGGTCTCATCGCCCATACTGAAGCATTTGAGCCCGCAGACTAAATTACCGCTAAAGGAGGAGACTACACATATGTGTCAGCTGTATGTACAGCAAACTTTCTTTTCCGCCTGCCCGGCCGCCAGGGGTGAAGCCCTCGCGGCCAAGACCCACGGACGGGAATCGTAAAACTTGACGTCCCCTAACTTCGTAAAAGTTGGCGTCCCTTGACACTTGTCGAAAAGGCGGGGGCCCGGCCGGACGGCCGGGCCCCCGCGTGCGGCAGGCCGGCGAACCGGCTCAGGGGTTGTCCGCCTTGGGGATGGAGACCACCGCCTGCTTGACGTCCACCCGGGTGCTGCCGTCGTAGACGTAGGCCGTGACCTTGAACTCGTAGTGGTCGCCCTTGTCGTACTTGGCGTAGAGGCGGAAGTCGTGGTCCACGTCCTTGGGTGAGACGGTGTCGTAGACCCGTGACTTCAGCCCGTCCCCCCAGAAGATGTAGAGCATGGTGTGGGCCGGAAGGTTGGCGAAGCGGATGGTCTGGACGCCGCTTACGGTTCCCACGTAGGAGATGTCCGCCGCCGGTAGGTTGACGGCGTTCACCTCCTGGGAGACCTGGGCGAGCTTTCCCTCCTCGTCGGTCACCTTGAGGGTGACGAGCCAGGTGCCCACGGTGGAGAAGGTCTTCGAGACCGTGGCCCCGGGGAGGACCTCCCCCGCCGCATCGCTGGAGATCCATCCGTAGTCGATGTAGCCGGCGGTGTTCACGCTGGTGTCCGCCGCGAGCGTCACGGGCTCGCCCACCCGGACCGTGATGGGGGTGCCGCTCCCGTCGGGGACGGTGCCGTTGATGCTCGCGATCACCGCCACGGGGTCCACCCCGATCCCGTTGTCCGCCGCGGTGACTAGGTCCAGGCCGGCCGCCTCGGTGGCGGACAATCCCAACAGCTCGTAGCGCCTCGGGTTCCGGAGCGTGCTGCCCGATGTGCAGTCCAGCACGTGGCGGTTGCCGAACGCATCCCAGTACTCGGCCTCGGCGGAGACGTCGCCCGGATCGCTCCAGGAGAGCGCGAGGGGGGCCTCCGCGCCGGTGGCGATGTCGATGCCCTTGCCGAGGAGGTTCACCTCCCCGTTGTAGACGACCCCGGAGGGTCCGTGGCAGTCGCCGCAGCCGTAGGCCACTATGTTGCCCGCGTCGTCGCGGACGGGTTTGCCGAGGACGTGCCCGTTGGGCCCCTTGATGGGCATCACGTTGTGGACCAGGAGGTAGGGCTTCGCCTCCAGCCGGAGCTGGGGGGCGTAGCCGGGGTCTTCGCCGGAGAGAAGGGCCTGGTAGGCGTCGATCTCCCCGGGCCGCGTGAACATGACCCCGCCGGCCGCGTTGGCCATGGCCCACTCGCTGCGCTCGTCGTAGGCGGGGACCCCCGCCAGCCCGCTGGGCACCCGGTCGTTGGCGGTGTTGACGAAGTCGTAACGGAAGTGGGAGCGGGCCACCCGGCCGAAGAAGGGGTCGAGGAGGACGGTGGTGCCGCCGTTGGAGTCCCCGGAGCGGAAGCCGTCGCCGTTGGCGTCCTTGGTGCCCGTGTTGTTCCAGTAGATGGAGGTGACGTAGTTGAAGGGATGGACCTGCCGGCGCCACATGGGGTTCGGCGAGCCGTCGGGCAATACCCGGACGGGGGTGTTCTCGCGCCAGGTGTAGGCGATGGTCACGGTCTCCGGGCCGCCGGCCACGTCCGGCGGGTTCCCGTCGAAGGTGTAGAAGCGGCCGCCGGTGCTGAAGTCGTAGGCCCGGGCCGCCGTGTACTGCTTCCAGACGTGGCAGACGGTGCAGGCGATCACGTCGATGTGGCTGCCGCGGAAGGTCTCCTCCTGCCCGTTGGCCCCGATCCGGCGGGCGGTCCCGATGATGGCCGCGGAGAGCCCCGCCGCCGCGTGCCGCGGCCGCGGGTCCGGCGGCGCGAAGATCTCGATGTCCTTCACCCCGTCGCCGTCGAGGTCTCCGAAGAGGACGTGGCAGTCGGTGCAGAACTTGACCGTTCCCTCGCCGCCAATGGGATCCTTCAAGGGGTCGTACCCCTTGCCCGGGCTGTGGAGGTAGCCGGGGGCCGTGGCGTTGTCGGTCTGGAACTTGGCGGTCTGGAGGTGGCAGCCGCTGCATTCCATGAACTTGTGCACCTCGTCGGTGCGCCAGGTGGCACCCCGCTTGAGGAAGTCGTTGCGGAAGCCGGCCGGGCGCCTGTTGGCGGCGGCCAGGGGATCGGGGTTCTCGGGGTCGTCGCTGGGGACCGTGCCGGTGTTGAAGAATTCCCGCTTCCAGGCGTCACCGGAGACCGCCGCGTCTTCCCCCTCCACCACGCTGGGCATGTGGCAGTTCAGGCAGTTGGCGGAGGGCGGTGTGCGCTTGATCCGCTGGAGGAAGTTCCGCCCGAGGTAGAGGTGGTTGCTGCCGTTGCGCGCCACGTAGAAGGCGTCGTAGGCCATGCTGGCGCCGTCCGGCGCGGCGGGGTCCATGGCGGCCAGGCCCGCCCCCAGCGTCGGGGCGTTCTTGAACTTCTCGTACCGGACGATCTGCTCGTTCCTCGCCAGGATGTCGTAACCCTCCAGGTGACAGACCAGGCAGTCGAGCTTCAGGGTCCCGGCGCCGCCCCCGCCGAGCTGCACCCAGTTGGCCAGGGTCACGTTGCCGTCCTTGACGTAGTAGTTCTGGACGGTGAGGGAGAAGAGGTCCCGGTTGACGTCGTCGTGCTCGGCCAGGGTCAGCGGGTGGCGCACCCCCGGGCCGCCGCCCACGTGGCAGGTGCCGCACTGGAGGATGAAGTCGTAGAAGCCCATGTCCACCTGGGCCAGGAACTCCGCCTCGCTGGCGAAGGTCTTGGTGATGTCGCCCCACTGCCGGAAACCGGTGGGGCACCACCCGCCGAACTTCCTCGGACCGAAGATCCACGGGCGGGCGGGGTCGAGGGTGCCGCGGGGGAGCACCAGGTCGTTGCACCCGAGGCAGGCATGGAAGTTGGCCACCTCGTTGTTGAAGATGGAACCGTGGCAGCCGCGGCAGGTGGCCTCCGGGTCGTAGGGGGGCAGGCCGTCGTAGGTCCCGTCGGCCGGATCGTCGAGGCTCACCAGGGCGCCGCCCCTGCCGACGAGGTAGATCTGGTCGGGCATCCGGGGGTCTTCCCCGTAGACGGGATGGTCGGCCAGAGCCAGCCGGCTCGCCGGCGGAAGGACCGAGCAGGCCAGCACAAGGAGAAAAAGGATCTTCTTCGCCATCGCGCGCTCCTCTCCCTTCCCGGTGGGGCCCGGCGCCCGCACCGGCTCGCCCCGGGGAAAGCAAGAAGGGCGCCGAAGTCGGCGTTGGAGAATATGCTTGTTATTTCAAGTTGATCTAGGTTGCTGGCGGGGCCCTCGCGCCGCCGGGTGCCGCCAGGCGGCCGTTTCCCATAGCGAAATGGCCCGCCGCTGGGCCAAAAGACCCAAGGGGCCACCGAGCTCCCGGGCGAAAAAGGGCCCCGGGGGATCGCCCCGGGGCCCGGCTGTTGGAGGAAGGTGCTGGCCCTTCCGTGAGGTTGGTTAGGGGTTGTCGGCCTTGGGTATGGAGATCACCGCCTGCTTGACGTCCACCCGGGTGCTGCCGTCGTAGACGTAGGCCGTGACCTTGAACTCGTAGTGGTCGCCCTTGTCGTACTTGGCGTAGAGGCGGAAGTCGTGGTCCACGTCCTTGGGGGACGTGGTGTCGTAGACCCGTGACTTCAGCCCGTCACCCCAGAAGATGTAGAGCATGGTGTGGGCGGGCAGGTTGGCGAAGCGGATGGTCTGGACGCCGCTTGCGGTGCCCACGTAGGAGATGTCCGCCGCCGGTGCCGGCGCCACCGCGCTCACCTTCTGGGAGACCTGGGAGAGCTTTCCCTCCTCGTCGGTGACCTTGAGGGTGACGAGCCAGGTGCCCACGGTGGAGAAGGTCTTCGAGACCGTGGCCCCGGGGAGGACCTCCCCCGCCGCGTCGCTGGAGATCCAGCTGTAGGTGAAGGTGCCGGCGGTGTTCACGGTGGTGTCGGCCGCGAGTGTCACGGGCTGGCCCACTTCCACCTCGATGGGGGTGCCGTTGGCATCTGGGACGATGCCGTTGATGCTCGCGATCACCGCCACGGGGTCGATGCCGATCCCGTAGTTGGCCGCCGTCATGGTGGCGTTGTCCGTGAGGTAGGCCCGCTTGGCCGCAAATCCCGCGGGGTCGGTCTCCGCCAGGTGCGGGTAGAGGGCCTCGCCGCGGTCCATGTCGGTGGTCTGGACGCAACCGCGGGGGTCGTTGTCCGGGCAGGTGACGTTGGCCTCGAAGGGGAGATCGGCACCCGCGCCGTCCTTGGTCTGGAGCTCCGACGCGGTCCGGAGGTCCCCCTTGTAGCCGGTCACCTCGAAGTCGGCGGCGGGCTCCATCATCATGTTGGCGCCCACCTTGCTGGCGTTGACGCCGTTTCCGGTCATGTCGTAGTCGCCGTCGAAGAACCCGGCGCCCGGCGCGTGGCAGTCGCTGCAGCCGTAGCTGCCGTCGGCCCGCCGCTTGCCCAGGGCGAAGCGGCTGGTGTCGGCGATGTTGTGGGTGACCTGGAACGGGGCCCCGAAGTAGAGGAGCTCGGTGCCGTCCCAGGGCTTCCCGCCGAGGCTCGTCCGGTAGGCCTTGTAGGCCGCGATCTGGTCCGGGCGGGTGAAGATGACGTTGCCGCCGTAGACGCCGACCCAGTCCCAGGCGCCCGTGAAGGTGCCGTTGGCGTCGTAGGCGCTGGCGTAGGCAGGATCGCTGCCGAAGCCGACGGGGATGGGCGCGAAGCCGCTGGCCGCGAAGGTCATCCCGGCCTTGAGGTCACGCTGGATCCACGGGTCGAAGTTGGTGGGCGTGGCGTTGGCGCCGTCGCCGTTGGCGTCCACCGAGGGGTCCCGGTTGTTCCAGAACACCGCGGTGATCATGTTGATGTTGTAGATCTTCCGGCGCCACGCGGTGTTGATGGAGCCGTCGGGCAGCGTCTTGTCGCCGTTCTGCCACCAGGTCCGGAGCGGGGTCCATTCCTGGAGCTCGCCGCCGAACATCCCCCACGGATCCGGCGCGGAGAACATGCCGAGCATGCCCTTGGAGAGATCGAACCCGATCATGGTGGGGTAGCGGTTGCCGCTGGTGGCGTCGAGGGCCCGCACCGCCATGCTCTTCTTGTGGTTGTGGCAGACGGTGCAGTCGATGACGTCGAGGTGGCTGCCCGGGAAGGTGTATTCCACGGGGGTGCCGTTTCCGTCGTCCTTGACGCCCACGGCCGTGGTGATGAGGGCCGTCAACCCCGCCGCCTTGTGGGCGGGGGTGGGGTCGGGCGCGCCGAAGGTCTGGATGGGCACGCCGTCGGCGTTCTTCCCGGTGATGTGACAGTGCTCACACCGCTTGACGGTGTTCCTGGACGAGGGCCGGACGCCTGAGAGGCGGCCGTAGCCTCTCCCCGGGTCGCACTGGGTCATGTCGGGGCTCAGGGAGGCGGTGTCCATGTGGCAGCCCGCGCACCCGAGCCCGATGTGGACCTCCTGGCTCGCGTCGTCCCAGATGTCGCCCCGCTTGAAGAAGTCGGAGCGCGGGAAGGGCACCATGGCCTTCTTGATGGCGTTCTGGTCGCTGGCGTTGAAGTAGAGCGGTCCCGTCCCGTCCACCCACGGTGCGTCGAAGTCGTAGGCCGGCATCTCGAGACCCGTGAGCGACATGGGATTGGCCGGGTTGTACGACATGGGGGCCGCGGCCAGGAAGTTGGTCATCATGTCCGCCAGGGTCGCCATGGACTGCGGGATGTGGCACTGGCGGCAGTTGTCGCTGGGCGGGGTGCCCTTGATCCGGTCCAGCACCCAGGGCAGCAGCGTGCCGTTGGCGTCCACCATGGCCGTGTTGTAGCCGCCCGTGGCCATGTCCATGAGGCCGGAACCCGCCATGGGGGCGGCGTTCAGGAGGCCCATCTGGACGATGACCGAGCTCATCATGTTGTTGTAGCCCTCGAGGTGGCAGAAGAAGCAGTCCATCTCGCGGACGTTGGGCATCCATTCCGTGGTGCTGGTGTTGCCGTCGAGCTCCACCGGGTAGGTCCAGGGCGCCCGCTTGACGCTGAAGTTGGGAAGGCCCGTGGCCGGGTCCCAGTCCTCGGAGACGTAGTTCATGTAGGCGTTGATGGTGGTGTCCGTGAGCGCCCGGATGGAGAGCCGCTGGCCGTTCCGGTCACTCTCGACGAACCCGCCGCCGACGTGGCAGCTGCCGCAGGCCATGGCCATGTCCCACGCGGCCATGTCCACGGCGCCCAGGAAGCTCGCGTTGTCCGCGTAGACCTTGTCCTGGACGCCCGGGGTCGCCGGATCCTGATCCATGAAATTCGCCACCTGGCGAAGGGACGGCGGTCACCACTTGCCGAACATGGCCCCGGTCTGATTCCAGGGCTTGCTGGCGGTCAAGTCGAACTGGCCGTCGGCGGTGTCCTTCCACTCGTCTTTCCCAAGCTGCGAGTGGAAGGCATGGGCCTCGATGTCGCCGTAGCTGAGCAGCACCTTTCCGTTCACCACGGTGGTGCCGTCGTGGCAGCCGCTGGTGCTGCAGGTCTGCTTCGGGCTGTAGGGAAGGGGCATGTTCGGGCCGACGTCCATGGCGCCGAGCTCCTCGTAGGTCTTGAGCTGGATGGGGGGATGGGCCGCGAAGGCCGTCCCGGCCACCAGCACGAAGGCCGCGAGGAGGCTCCCGGCGAGCCACAGGCCCGAGGCCCGGTGTCCTCGTCTCGTGTCCATATCCATTGACTCCTCTCTCCGAAGGCCCGGCGCCGGAAGGCGCTCCGCTCGCGGTGGCGCCGCCGGCCGGCCTCCATTCATCGGTGAAACTCGCGGATGATCTGCACGGCGGACGGGCGGGCGGGGCGTATCCACCCCGTGGGCCGCGCCGTCCCGGCCGGGGCGCGACTGCCGGCGGCCCGGCGCCACGCTGCATCACTCGGTGTGCATCACCTCCTCTGGGCCGATCCCGCGGCACCGCCCGAGATGGGGGGAGGGCGGCGTTGCGGCCCCGGCCGTCGGTGGAATCACGGGGGAAAGGGCCGTCCAGGGTAAAGGCAATAGCCGTACCAGCCCCCAGACCCGGCGGCGGCCGCCGGGGGGGCGGTGGCTCGAAGGCCCCGTCCCCGCGGGGATCCAGGGGCCGGCCGCCGCCGGCCGGCAAGGCCGCCGCCCGGAGCTTCATGGGGTGACCGCCCCAGGTTCCCGGGAAGGATGGGGGTGACTCGCGGGTGGAATCGCGTTTGCGGCGCGGCATATCACGGGGTATATGGCCCAGGTGGGCGGGATTTCCCGCAAGGCGGGAAAAGGGGCCGGAATGTGCGAAATTTTCTGATATATCCATTCCTTTTGACTTTCGGGCCGCCTTGGGGCACACTGTCCTGGGGTGGGTGAGGAGACGCCGGGGCGAGATGACGGAACGGGACGCGCTCTTCCGGGCCGTGGCGGACGGCCTTCCCGACGGCCTCTACGTGGTCCGCGACGGCCGGCTCCTCTTCGCCAATCCGCGTTTCTCCCAGGTCTTCGGCCTCGACCCCGGCCGTTGCCTGGCGGGCCGGGACTTCCTCGGCGAGGTCTACCCGGACCCCTCGAGCGCCCATTTCTTCCGGGAGAACCACGACAGGCTCCTGTCGGGTGTCTCGGAGGAGGTCGCCTGGGGCCAGCCTTCCCGCCGGCGGGGCGGGGATCCCTTCTGGATCGAGGTGCGGGCCCGCCGCGTGGCCATGGGCGGCGGGGCCGCCGTCATGGGGGTCCTCCACGACGCCACGGAGTGCAAGCGCATCTCCGACGTCATGGCGGCCTCCCAGCGGACCCTGTCCCTCCTCTTCGATGCCATGGAGGACCGTGTCTACGTGGTGGGCCCGGGCTACCGGATCGCCTTCGCCAACCGGCGCATGCAGGAGGACGCCCGGGCGGATCTGGCCGCGTCTCCCTGCTACCGGGCCTGCTGGGGGCGGACGCGGCCCTGCCCCGACTGCCATCCGCCCGGCACCTTGACCCCCGGGGGCGCCTTCCACTGGGAGTGCCGCGACCGGCGGAGCGGCGCCTGGTTCTCGGTGGCCGAGCTTCCCGTCCGGATGCCGGGCGTGGAAGGGCCCGCCAAGCTGGTGGTGGCCCGGGACATCAGCGCTCGCAAGGCCATGGAAGAGCGCGCCCGGGCGCTGTCGCGGCGGCTCCTCACCCTCCAGGAGGCGGAACGCCGCCGGCTCTCCCGGGAGCTCCACGACGACCTCGGCCAGCGCCTGAACGCCGTCAAGATCGGCCTCGACATGTTGCACGAGGACCTCGGGGGGGCGGCCTCTCCCCTGGGGGAGCAGGCGGCCCGGCTCCGGGAGGACGTGGAGGGCTCCATCCGGGCGGTGCGGGAGCTCTCTTCCGGCCTCCGTCCCGCGGCGGTGGAGCGACTCGGCCTGGTGGAGGGACTCGCGGAGTACTGCGGCAAGCTCTCGGAGCGGCACGGGCTGCGGGTGGACTTCCAGACCGCCGGCATGGCCGGGGTCCGGGTGGACGAGGAGACCGCCATCAACCTCTTCCGCATCGTGCAGGAGGCGCTCCACAACGTGGTCAAGCACGCGGGGGCCCGCCGGGTCAGCGTCCGGATGGTGGCGACGCACCCGGTGCTCCGGCTCCAGGTCAAGGACGACGGCCGGGGGTTCGACGTGGCGGCCGCTTCCCGGGAGGCCCGCTTCGGCCTGGGGCTCGCCGGGATGGCCGAGCGGGTGGATCTTCTCCGGGGGAGCTTCCGGGTGGTCTCGCGCCCGGGCGGGGGCACCCTCGTCTCGGTGGAGGTCCCGTTCCAGCCCGTCCGGGCCGTCCGCAGAAACGGTGGAGAACGACGTGGAATCCAAGCAGCCGACCGTCCTCCTGGTGGATGACCACCCGCTCTTCCGGGAAGGGCTCAAGGCCCTCATCCGGCGGAGCGGGCGCTTCGAGGTGGCCGGAGAGGCCGGGACCGGGCGCGAGGCCCTGGACCTGGCCGCCGCCCTCCGTCCCGACCTCGTGACCCTGGACCTCGCCCTCCCGGACGCCAACGGCCACGAGCTCATCGGGGGGCTACGCCGGGCCGCCCCCTCGGCCCGCATCCTGGTGGTCAGCATGCACGGGCGGTTCGAGTACATCGCCGCGGCCTTTCGGGCGGGGGCCCACGGCTACATCGTGAAGGAGGCCACGGGCGAACGGCTCATCCAGGCCCTCGACGCGCTCCTGGCCGGGGAGCACTTCCTCGACGGGGCGGTCTCCCGGGAGGTCCTGGGGCGGCTCCTCGAGGCCCCGGATCGGGCCTCGCGGGTGCGGGACGACCGCTACGGCCTCCTCTCCCGCCGCGAGCAGGAGGTCATGCGGCTCATCGTGGAGGGGGTCCCCTCCCGGGAGATCGCCGCGCGTCTCCACATCAAGCCGAAGACCGTGGAGAACCACCGGAGCAACCTCATGGGGAAGCTCGGCGTCCACAGCCAGATGGAGCTCGTCCGCTACGCCGCCCGGATCGGCCTCGTCGACCTGGACCTCTGGAAGGAGCCGGGGGCGGGCTGAGGGCCTGGTGCTCGGGGCGGCCGCTGCACGGAAGAGGGCCGGGGGGACTCCCCCCGGCCCTTCTGGTTTGGGACCCAGGTCGAGAAGGGCCCGGGGTTAGGGGTTGTCGGCCTTGGGTATGGAGATCACCGCCTGCTTGACGTCCACCCGGGTGCTGCCGTCGTAGACGTAGGCCGTGACCTTGAACTCGTAGTGGTCGCCCTTGTCGTACTTGGCGTAGAGGCGGAAGTCGTGGTCCACGTCCTTGGGGGACGTGGTGTCGTAGACCCGTGACTTCAGCCCGTCACCCCAGAAGATGTAGAGCATGGTGTGGGCGGGCAGGTTGGCGAAGCGGATGGTCTGGACGCCGCTTGCGGTGCCCACGTAGGAGATGTCCGCCGCCGGTGCCGGCGCCACCGCGCTCACCTTCTGGGAGACCTGGGAGAGCTTTCCCTCCTCGTCGGTGACCTTGAGGGTGACGAGCCAGGTGCCCACGGTGGAGAAGGTCTTCGAGACCGTGGCCCCGGGGAGGACCTCCCCCGCCGCGTCGCTGGAGATCCAGCTGTAGGTGAAGGTGCCGGCGGTGTTCACGGTGGTGTCGGCCGCGAGTGTCACGGGCTGGCCCACTTCCACCTCGATGGGGGTGCCGTTGGCATCTGGGACGATGCCGTTGATGCTTGCGATCACCGCCACGGGGTCGATGCCGATCCCCACGGCCGCCGGGTCGTTCTGGCGGTCGAGGTAGGCCACCCAGTCGGCCCGGCCCGCGAAGGCCGTGCCGTTCACGGCGGTGACCGGGTGGTCCGTCCAGACCGCCCCCGCCATGCCGAAGGCCCCCGCGCTGCTTTGCGGGTGGAGCCGGACCCGGTAGCCGGGCTTCGCCGCGATGGTGATGGTGCCGGTGGCGTTGTCGGCCGTCACCGTGAACTCCGGCAGGTTGTCGGTGTAGGCCGGGCCGAGGGCCGCCACCAGCTCGTCCACGTTGGCGGCATGGGTCCCGACGATCTTGCTCCGGGTCACCACGTCACCCGTGAAGAGGTCCTTGGCCTCCACCTTGAAGAGCCAGCCCTTGGTGGTGGCCGTGGTCCCGTCGGGGAAGGTGATGGGCGCGCTGGTGAGGCTGTCCGCCCAGGCGGTGTTCCGGGTCTTGAAGGTGTTCTCGTAGAGGAGTTCGCTCCGGTCGACGTCGCGGAGGGTTCCTTGCTGGAAGGCGGCCTTCACCGGGATGGAGCGGACCCCGGCCTTGTCCTTGAGGTTCGGGTGGAAGTCCGTGGGGTCGGTGAAGGCGTTGGCCTTGGTGAAGGGCGTCACCTGGCCGCCGAAGCTCACCTCGAGCCCCTCGCCCTTGAGGCGGTAGGCGCCGTTGTAGAAGCCGGCCCCCGGGGCGTGGCAGTCGCCGCAGCCCCCGGCGCCCCAGGCGGCCCAGGCCGGCGAGACGTTGTGGTTCACCCGGAAGGGCACGGCCATGAAGGAGAGGCGCGTGATCTTGGCGGCGCCGGAGACCCCGGTGAGGGCCTCGATCTCGGCGTCGATCTGGGCGATTCGCTGGTCGAGCTCGGCACCGGAGACGTTGCCGTCCTCCGTGACCGGTCCCACGCCGTAGATCTCGTCGATGGTCCGGACGTGGGTGGGCAGGAGGGCGTCCATGCCGCCGGCTCGGCCGTCGCGGTTGGCGTCGAAGTCCACGTCGTTCTTGTCCCGCCAGAAGAGGGTGGTCAGGATGTTGGAGGCCACGAGTCTCCCCTTGTACCAGGAGACCGCAACGTTGCGTTCCATGGTGCGGGTGACGTAGGGGTTCTCGTGGTCGGCCAGGCGGCCCTCGGCATCCGGGCCGGTGGCGTCCACCAGGGCACCCCCGGTGAAGGGCCCGCCGAGGTTGAGCTTGCGGACGTGGCAGGCCGAGCAGGCGATGATGTCGATGTGGCTCGCGTCCGCCACTCCGTCGGTGCCGTCCTGGCACACCTTGGCGGTGAGCCCCGCCGCCGCGTGGGCGTTGGCGGGGTTCGGCGCGGCGAAGCTCTGGCCGCCGTCGCCGCCCCGGAGGTGGCAGTCCGCGCAGGTCTTCACGGTGTTGTCGGTCTTGTTCCAGAGGGAGCTGTACGGGGCGTCTCCCTTGGCCGGGTCACACTGGCCGAGCAGGGTGCTGGACGGGGCCCCGTCGGTGCCCACGTTGGAGAAGTCCTCGTCCTTGCGCTTGTGGCAGCCCATGCAGCCGATGGACAGGTGCACCTCGTTCAGGGCGTTTCCGGCCCAGACGTCGCCGCGCTTCTTCCAGTCCACCTGGTGGGCGTCGAAGTGGCACGAGGCGCAGTTGGCCGTGGGCGGCGTGGGCATGATCCTGGCCGCCACGGAGAGACCCAGCTTGAGCACGGTCCCGTTGTCCTCCACCAGGGAGGGATCGTAGACCACGCTCCGGCCGTTGGTGCCGGCCAGGATCCCCAGCCCGGCCCCCACGGTGCGCGAGGCATCGAAGTTGCCGTGGCGGACGGCCTCCTTCCGGGCCTCCCAGTCGTAACCCTCCAGGTGGCAGAGGAGGCAGTCGAACTCGAGGACCCCGGTCTGGGTGAAGTCGTTGTAGAGGACCTCGGACCGGTTGCCGTCCCCGTCGTCGTCGTAGATGTCCACGTAGTAGTTGAAGGCCGTCACGTTGGCCGCGGTGATGGGGCCGGCCCCGTTGACGTCGGCCGTGGCGATGTCACGGAGCGGCACCCGGGCGCCGGGCGTGGGCGCCGGCACGTACTCCATGGCCCCGCCGCCGGCGTGGCATTCACCGCAGTCCCGCATCTGGCCGGGGATGGAGTTGTCCACCCGGCGCTGGAACTCCAGGAGGCTCCCGTAGTCGTACGGCGTCATGGTGGTGAAGGGGTTGTCGAGGTAGGTGGCCGTGGTCGCGTTGTAGGAAGATCCTGCTCCGTCCAGGAACAGCCTCGCCATCTGGCGCGCCGACGGCGGTCACCACTTCCCCACGTGGCCGGGGCTCTGGACCCAGTTCTTCCCCTTGGCGGCGGGACCGCTCCGGAACTTGTCCGGGGAGTCCGGGTTCCAGGCGTTCCAGCCGCGGATCTCGTTGGCGGCGAGCTGGGCGTGGTAGGAGTGGCGCTCCAACTCGTCGTACGAGAGGAGCCCGTTGGTGCCGTCGTGGCAGCAGCCGCAGGTCCCCTTCACGCTGAAGGCGTTGTCGGTGGCGGCGGACGGGCTGATGGGGTTTCCGAGGTGGTCCCGGAGTACGATGTGCGCGTGCTCGGGGACGGCGGCCATGGCGGCGCCGGGCGGCGGCATGGAGAACGCCAGGCCCAGGGCGAGCGCCATCCCGGCCGGGACGAGGCACTGCCTTCCTCTCTTCCTCCTCATGGTTGCCTCCTCTCCTCCGGTTGGGGTGCCGGGTTTCTCCGAAGGCCCGTTCTCCGGAGAAACAAGGGCTGCCACCTCCGGGGCGCCGCACCGAACGGGCCGGCACGGCGTCCTCCTCTGCACCGGCCGGGCCTCCACGCATTGGAAGGGGGGACGGGGCGGCCCGGCCCGGCGTCATGGCGTGGGACAGCCGAACCCACCTTGGCGCATTGCACCCGCTGTGCCCGGCGGACGCGGGTGGGGCGGATTCACTCAACTTACTGTTTTAACGTAAAGAAATAGGTTTAGCCGGTTCCGGCCGGGCCGGCCGCTTCTGGGGCAATCCCCCAACTATCCGGGCAGAATAGGGGAAATACCCCAGGTCCTGGGGGTGCGCGGACGGCGCGGGGAAGGGGGCTTTCCCGCGGGCCGTCGTTCCGGCCCGCCGAACGAACCGCCCCGGGCCCGGCGGGCCGGTGCTAGCGCCCGGACCTGCCGTGGACCCCCATGTAGAGGTTGAGGCGGAAGGCCTTCGCCTCCCGGAGGAAGGCGCCGTATTCCTCCAGCAGGCGCCGTCGCTTCTTCCCGCGGGCATGCTTCAGCCGTTTCCGGAACCCGGCGAGCCTGGGGCGGACGGTCTCCGACTGGTAGCGGGCGAGCTTCTCGTCGGCCGAGGCGAAGAAGCGTTTCACCACGGAGGCCGCGTGGCACTGCTGGCAGACGCGATCCATGTTTCCCCGGAGGTCCTCGGGCCGGCCCTTCTCGGGCGCCTCCGGGTGGAGGAGGTCCCTGGTGAGCCGCCATGCCGGGTTGTGTCGGGTGACGAGGTCGCGGCCCGCCCCGTTGAAGTGGCAGAGGCCGCAGGTGGGCCCCTCGTACCGGGTGGTGTCGCAGAAGAAGCCGGGGCGGGAGAGGTCGTCCCGGGCCCGGCCCATGCCGGCCACCCGGCCGTGGGGGGAGTGGAGGTAGATGGCCCCCTCGGGGTAGTCGGGCCCGTCGTGGCAGCCGAGGCAGGCCTCGGGCCGCCGCGCGTCCTCTGCGGCGAAGCGGTGCGCCGGGTGGCAGGCGGCGCAGTTGCCGCGGCTCCCGTCCGGGTTGAGGCGGCCGATCCCGGCGTTGGGCCAGGTGCCGAGGCCGGGTCGCCGGTCCTCGTCGAGGCGGACCCTGGCCCCGTGGCATCCGGCGCATTCGGCGAAGCCGCCGTCCCGGTAAGGGGCCACGAGCGGGTACCGGGGGTCGTCCGGCCCCATCTTCTCGAGGCGGATCCGGGCCTCGGCATGGCCGCTGTTGTAGAAGTCGCGGATGGCGTCCGGGTGGCAGCGGGCGCAGTCGAAGGGGGTGACCGCCGTGGTGATGTAGAAGCGCTGCTGGTGGAGGAAGGCGTCCTTGTCCGAGGGGGAGGCCCCGTGGCAGTCGTTGCAGCCGACGCCGATCCGGGCGTGGGGGCCCTCCACCCAGGACCGGAAGAGGCCCGGCGTCTTCTCCCGGTGGCACTCGATGCAGTAGCCGCTCTTGTCCCGGATCTTCACGCGTTCCCGGGGTTCCCAGGGCCTGGGACGGGCGGTTCCGGCGGCCGGTTTCCCGGGGGGGGCGGCCGCCGGGGCGGCGCCCGTGGCGGGCGCGGCCATGGACAAGGCCAGGAAGACGGTAAGGGAGAGGAACCGGTTCATGGAACGACCTCCTTCTCATGGCGCCGCGATTGGCGTCGCGGCGATGCCTCTGGCTGTGCGTCACGGCGGCGGCCCGGGCCCCCTCCGCCTCGCATCTTCTCCGGCCTCCCGGCGGACGTCCGTTCAGTAGGACTTGGTGCCATGGCAGCTCACGGTGCAGCTCCGGGCCTGGGCGTCGTAGGTGCCGAAGGGCACGAACCGGGTGTCGAAGTTCACGAGGTGGGCGTTGGCCCTGGGGGTCGCGCCGTCGGCCACCGGGACGCCGTGGGGGTCGTGGCAGACCGAGCAGGGGACGCCCCGGCTCACCACGTGCAGCCCGTGCTTGGGGAAGGCCGATCCCGGGCCGAGGAGCACGGCCGGGTCGTGGCACCGGAAGCAGAGGGCGTAGTCGCCCTCGCTGTAGGGGAGGGGGTAGGTGTCGGCCTCGTAACGGGCGATGAGGATATGCCGGAAGTTGGAGCCGTGGGGCCCGTCGGGCCCCGCGCCTCCGGCCTTGGCGCTCTGGTCGCTGTTGTGGCAGTCGGTGCAGTAGATGAGGCTGGAGGTGGTGTACTCCGGCCGGAGGCTCGGCACGTTGGTTCCCCGCCCCATGGCGGCCACCGGGTGGTAGGAGGGGTTGGCGGGGTCGAACCGGAGCCGCTCGTTCACCTCCTGGAGGGCCCGGGGCACCGCGGTGGACGAGACGAAGGAGTTGTCGGCGTGGCAGCGGAAGCAGACCTCGTACTCCCGGCTCGCCTCCGCCACCACCGACCCGGTGATGTCCACGCCCGAGACGCCCACCAGGGCGCCCTCCACCGCCGGCGGGACGGCGGCCTGGTCCTTGACTCTGTGGCCGTTGTGGCAGTCGGCGCATTCCACGTGCTTCGGCGCGGCGAGGGGGTCTTCCGCCGCGTCGTGGATCCCCTCGGCGTAGTCGAGGGGATGGGACGAGGCCACCGCGGCGCCGAAGAGGCCGGAGACGTCGGTGCCGTTGCCGCTCCCGTTGTGGCACCGGGCCAGGCACGTGGCCTGTTCCGTCACGCCCCGGAGGAGGCGGACGGGCTGGTCGGCGTTGTGGGGCGCGTGGCAGGCCTCGCAGAAGACCGGCGCCGCCAGGGCGTCCTGGGGATGGGGATGGAGGGACTGGTCCCATCCGGTCTTCTCGTGGCACTGGATGCAGAGGCGGGAGTCGGTGTCATCCATCACCAGGAATCTGCCGTACCGGTTGTCGTGGGGGTCGTGGCAGGCGGTGCACTCGAGGCGGCCGCCTTCCAGCTTGATGCCCCGGGCGGGCAGGAGCGAGGGGTCCGCCAGCTCGTTTCCCAGGGCGAGGTCCGGCGTGTAGGCGAAGGAGATGGGGTGGTCGTCCCGGAGGGAGTGCTCGGGGTCGTCCAGGTTGGTGGGGCCGGGCGGGATGGGCCCCAGGGTGCTGATGGTGTAGCTGCCGTTCAGCTGGCCCAGGGCGATGGTGCCGTCGTGGCAGCTCAGGCACAGCCGGGAGGCCCCCGTGGGCTGGCCCGGGGCGGCCTTGAGCGTGGAGGACCGGTAGAGGTCGTAGACCCGGGTGGAGAGCTCGCGGCTCCAGAGCGGGGTGACGTGGGTGGCGTGGTGCGGGGTGTGGCAGAAGATGCAGACCCGTTTCTCCTCCGGGGCCTTGAGGTCGTGGAGGCCGCCGCCGCCGCTGGCGGAGAGGTTGTGGGGGCTGTGGACCACGTCGCCGCCCGGGGCCGGGCCGGCGGCCGCGAGAAGCGCCCCGAGGGCGAGGAGGACCACGCGGAGCGGTGGTGCCGGTTTCATGGGGCCCATATCACTCGTACCCGTTGGCGTCACGGTCCAGGTACTGGAAGACCTGGATCCGCCGGTTGTAGGTGTCGGCCACGTAGATGCGGTCCTCGGCGTCGATGAAGAGCCCCGAGGGCATCCAGAACTCACCGGGCCGGTGGCCGCTCTCGCCGAAGACCAGGAGGAGCCGGCCTTCCCGGTCGAAGACCTGGATCGCGTCGAAGAGGGCGTCGGCCACGTAAACGTGGCCCTCGCCGTCCACGGCCACGCCCTTTGGCTTGGCGAAGCAGCCGGGGCTTTTCCCGGGCCGGCCGATCTGGCGGAGGAACCGGCCCTCGGGGTCGAAGACCTGGATACGGGCGTTCAGGGCGTCGGTCACGTAGATAAGCCCCTCCCGGTCCACCCAGAGGTCCGTGGGGAAGTTGAACCGCCCGGGGCCCGTGCCGCGCCCCCCGAACCGGAACCGGGGCCGCCCGTCCGGGCCGAGGGCCACCACCTCGTGGGCGGTGGTGTCGGCCACGTAGATCAGGCCCCGGTCCGTGCCGCAGGCGATGCCGGTGGGACGTCCCAGGCGGAAGGGGGTGAAGGGCCGGAGCACCCATTCGCCCGGGGTGAAGACGTAGATGCGGCCCGTCTCGGAGTCGGTCACGAAGACCCGCCCGGAGGCGTCTTCCGCGATGCCGATGGGGCTGGCGAGGGGGTTGTCCTCGCGGCGCCGGGGGACGGTGACGGCCAGGCCCCGGCCGCGGTCCATGCAGTGGACGGCCCGTCCCGCCACGTCCACCACGAAGAGCCGGTCCGCCTCGTCGTGGAGGACCCCGTAGGGCCGGGCGATCCGACCCTTCTCCCCCCCCAGCAGGAAGTTCTTCACCCGGTCCCAGAGGCCGGGACGGACGCCGGCGTCCCGGGGGTCCCGGATCTCCCCCACCCATCGGATCCGGGGGGCGGCGGGGGGTGCCGGCCAGAGGAGTTCCGCGGCACCGGGCGGCGCCTCGGTCCGCTGCATGGGGCCGCAGGCGGCCAGGACGGCGGCGATCAAGAGGGGCCGGGCCCATCGGCGGAATCGTCGCATCATGACGGCAGGTCTCCTTCCAGGGCGGCCGCGGCGGCGGCGAGCCGCCGGCGGGCGGCGTGGGCGGCGCCGGCCGGGTCGTTCCGGGCGGCCTCCGCCGCGGCGAGGTATCGGCGCGCCTCCAGGAGGGCCCGCCGGGCCCGGACGGCCCGGGCCCGCAGGCGCCCCATGGCCCCATTGTAGTCGTCCAGGAGCGGGAGGAGGGGGTCGCCGGGTCGCGCCGGGACCGGCACCGGGCGGCCCGACCGGCTCCAGGCGCGCAGGTGGGGCAGGAAGCGCTCCATGGACCGGGCCAGGCGGCGGGCGTGCCAGACGGCCGTCCCGGCCGCCGCCGCGGCCGTGGCCGCCGCCGCGGCGAGGTTCACCCGGAAGAAGGCCGGCCCCAGGATCTCCCCGCACCGGTCCGCCTTGATGTGGGGGCAGTAGAGGCACGCCTCCAGGGCCTCCTTCAGCACCCGGTATCCGGCCGTGGCCGTGACGGCGGCCACGGCCGCGCAGGCGGCGGCCAGGGCGAGGCCGAGGGAGAGCTGGAGGCGCCGGTCCACAAGGCGGGTCCGGCGGCGGCCGGCGGGCGGCGGCGCGGCGGTCACTTCTCGTGGCAGGTGAGACACAGCCGGCTCCTTTCGTTGGAGACCACGAGCAGGTGGTCGTTCCGGGAATAGAGATCGTGGCAGGTGAGGCATTCCACCCTTCCGCCCGGCAGGCGGATGTAGGCCGGGAGTGCCGCCCTCGGCCGGAGGGCGGCGGCGCGCCGGCGGCCGGGCCGGTAGTCGACCCCCACCGGGTGGCTGACGGACCGCCCCGGAGGCGGCCCGTGCCGCCAGATCCCGCTGCCGATCCGGACGTTGCCGGTATCGGGCGAGATGGATCCGTCGTGGCAGGTGAGGCAGGCGGCGGAGGCCCGGTCCAAGGGTGAACCCGGGGCGGTCACCCGGAAGCCGCGGGCTTCGTGGGCCTTGCCGGCGGCCAGGCTGTGGCCCCGGCGCCCCGGAAGCCCCCCGGCCCGCCCGTGGCATTCCAGGCAGAAGCGGCGCCCCCGCGTGGCGCGCCGCAGGAGGCCGCCGGCCGTTCCGCCCGCCGGCCGCCGGGTGTCGAGGTGCATGAAGTGGCAGGTGGTGCAGGTCATCTCGCCCTTCCAGTCCAGGGGGAGGTCCGCCGGCAGCGCAAAGGTGGGGGCCACGGCCACGGGATGGGTCCGCCCGAGGCGGACGTCGGGGTGGCAGCCGCGGCAGAGGGCCTCGATGTCCCTGGCGAAGAGGTTCGGGCCGCCGGGTTCCGGGCGGGTGATGTGGCAGGTGCGGCAGTCCATGCTTCCCTCGTGCGGGTTTTGCCGGGTCTCGAGGCGGCAGCGCAGGGTCCAGGCCGCCAGCACCGCCAGGGCCGCCAGCGGCAGGACGGCGCACCGCCTAGCGGCCGGCATGGCGTTCCATCTCCTTCACCAGGCGGTCGAGGCGCTCCCGGACCTCCGCGAGCGCCGCGGCGTTCACACCGGTGCCCGGGAGGGCTTCCCCGATGGCCCGTATCTCCCCGGCCGCGGACCGGAGGAACCACTCCCACCGGATGAGGCCGGCGTTCCAGAGGCGGGGGATCTCCCGGTAGCGGTCGTTTCCCCGGAAGGGCCCCAGCCGCCGGGACTCGGACCCCGCCGGCCCGAGGGCCCGGAGAAGGGCGCGGAACCGGTGGAGCGGCCCGGCCACGCGGTGCGTCCACCAAATCGCCGCCGGCAGGAACACCGCCCCGAGGAGGCCCGCCTGGACGGCCGCCGAGGCGGCCAGCAGCCGCCGGAGGCTGCGGGTGACCTCGTCCAGCACCGAGAAGGCCGTGGCGTAGTCCCCGCCGAGCCCCCGGTCCAGGGCGAGGTAGAGGCCCACGGCGGTGCCGGCCACCCCGGCCAGGGCCAGGGCGGCGAGCCGCAGGGCGAAGACCGCCCGGTCCCGCCCGGTCACCGCCTGCCTCCCGTGGCCGCATCGAGCCGCATCAGAAGGTCCTCCGGATCCGAAGCCCCAGCCGGGCCGTGGTCTGCCGGGTGTCCTCGTAGTCTTCCCACGTGGTCTCGCCGAAGAGCGACAGCTCCGTCCGCCGCAGGTGCACCTGGTAGGTGAGCCGGAGGTTCAGGGTGTCGCGGTCGCGGCCCCGGCCCCGGTAGTCCAGGAACTCGGCCTCCGCCGAGAAGAAGCTCCGCCGTCCCGCCTGGCGCCGGTAGAAGGCGCTGGCGCCCAGGCTGTTGTCGTGGCCGCTGGTGCTGCGGGCACCCGGGTCGGCGTCCTCGAAGCGGCGCCAGGTGTCGCGGACGGCCCAGCCCACGTAGTGTCCCCCGAGGTAACGGGCGTAGCGCCAGTAGGCGCTGGTGGAGTCCGTGCGCTCGATGCGCGAGTCGGTGCGGTCGTACTCGAGGCCGAGGGTATGGAACCGGTAAGCGGCCTCCATGCCGGCCACGAAGGCGGCGGTGTTGTCCAGGCGGATGGCCTCGTCCGAACCCCCGAGGAGGTCCTGGTCGCTGCCGGTGTAGTTCACGAAGACCCGGTAGCGATTCCGGAAGAGCTGGAGCGTGGCCCCGAGGCCATGGGTGACGGTCCGGTACCGGATGGAAGGGTTCACGGTGTAGGTGTAGTCCACCGAGAGGACGTCGCCCACGGAGACGCCTCCCCCGGGGTGGGGGAGGAGCTCCAGGCGCCGTCCCACGGGGTGGAGGTCGTAGTCCACCCCGGGGCTGTAGCGCACCGTCCGGGTCTCGTTCCAGACCTGGACGGTGGCGGGATCGATGTCCGTCTTCTCCAGGAGGTTTCCCAGGGGATCCACGGTGAGGCGCTCGTCCCGCACCTCCAGGAATCGGGCCTTCACGTCGCGGTCGGTGACGTCCCGATTCAGGGAGAAGAAGAGGCTCAGGCGGCTTGCCGCGGGGAGGCGCTTTCGGTAGGAGACGTTGAGGAAGGCCGAGCGGTGGGTCTCCCGGCCGGAGAGGTACGTGGTCCTGGCGCCGCCGGCCCCGATCCGGGTGGTGAGGCTCTGGAAGAGTCGGTGCTCCAGCCAGGTCTGGCCCCGGTGTTCCCGGCGCTCGAAGGTCTCCGTCTCGTACCGGTTTCCCTCGTAGCGGAGGGACCACTTGAGGGCCCGGCCGAGGTCCCAGGCGATGTTCTCCCCCCAGTCGGCGGCCCGGGTCGGGCTGCTTCCCGTATCCTCGGCGTAGGAGAAGCTGGTGTCCAGGTTCCGGCCCCGTTCCCCCGAGGTCCAGGAGAGGTTGTTGGCGGCGGCGGCCGTGTTCCTGGAGACGGTGATCGGCGCGGCGGCGCCCGTGAAGGTGGTCCCCCCCGAGGTATGGGAAAGGAAGAGGGTGGTCCGGCTGAGGTCCCCGGCCCGGTGGGTGCCGGTGAAGGCGGCCGTCTCGCTGGTCTCCAGGCGGTCGAGGCCGAGCCCCTCGGTCTCCGTGGACCGGTAGCGGTAGAGGAGACGGGCGGGGAAGGTGGTGGAGCGGAGGGTGAGCCCCGCCCCCCGGGCATCCACGGTCTGGTCGTAGCTCTTGGCGAAGCGTCGGATGACCCGGCTCGCGGCGGAGCCCGCGAAGAAGTCCACGGGGTAGGGGTGGCGTTCCAGGAAGACCCCGTCCACCCGGTATTCCACGAGTTCCCCCGAGTCGGAGCCGCTTCGGCCCGGTTCGCGGTAGACGTCCTGCTTGAGGCCGAGGTCCGCCGAGAGGGAGCCCTTGAGGAAGCGGGGGTGGTAGACGGCGTAGTCCGCCCCGAGGTGGAGGGTCTCCTCCACCCGGTGCTGGGTGGATTCCAGGGCGGGGGCGCCCCTGGTCCGGGTGCGGCCGTAGTCGAAGTCGTAGGTCACGTCCAGCCAGTTGTTGAAGTGGTGGAGCCGGAAGAGGGCCCTTTGTTGCGCGGCGGCCGTTTGTACGGTCATGGCGAGGATCACCAGGGTTATCGCGCCGAGACGTCCCAAGGGTGCCTCCCGGGATCATCTCAGGAAATACCGGGCATCTCCGTAGTGCGGATCGTGGCAGTCCACGCAGTTCATGCCGTGTTCCACCACCTTCCGGTGCAGGGCCGCCGCCAGCCGTTCCTCCCGGTGGCACCTCTGGCAGATGGCGGTCCGGTCCTCGCGGAGGAGGGCCGGGTTCGGAGACGTGTGGGGGAGATGGCAGGCGAGGCAGTCGCCCACGGCCACGGGACCGTGGACGAAGGGGCCCCGGACGAAGCCCTTGTGGCAGGTGAAGCAGAGCTCGGTGCGGGGATGGAGGAGCCCCACCCGGGTGCTGAAGTCGTGGCAGTCGGTGCAGCGTTTTTCCGCGTAGGGCCGGTGGCTCGAGCGCCGCTCGGCCGGTTTCGCGGCCTCCCCGGCCTCGGACTTCGGCGGGGCCAGGGCCTCGGCCACCTTGCGGCGGGCGTAGGCCTCGCACATCTCCTCGGCCGGCGGCAGCTCCGGGACCCCGTCGAAGACCGTGGAGAGGACCTCGTGTCGGGTGACCGGGTCGCAGGCGGCAGCCAGCATGCCGATGCCGAGGACGCCGAGGAGGAGCATGGCGAGCCCCCCGATTCCGACTGGGCCACCACGGGGTCTCACGGCCCGGTGGCGTTGCCGTCCCCTGCCGCCGGGGCCGCCTCGTAATCCACCCCCTCCTTCCGGCCCAGGCCGTAGACGGCCAGCTTGTGGGGGCCGAACTGGTTGGTGACGTAGATCACGGTCTCGAGCTTGAACGAGGGGTCGGCCAGGGTCTGGAAGTAGTCGAGGTTGTCCCGGGAGACGGCGATCCCCGCCGGGAGGTTCATGGAGCCCACCGGGAGGCCCGGGTCGCCGAAGAACATGAGGAGCCGGCCTTCCGGGTCGAAGACCTGGACGTTCTGGTGCCCCGCGTCCACCACGTAGATCCGCCCCTCGTGGTCCACGGCGATTCCCTTGGGCCGGGCGAACTGGCCGAAGCCGTCGCCGAGGCGGCCGAAGGCCTGGAGGAGGTGGTTGTCGCGGTCGAACTTCATGACCCGCCCCGTGCCGATGTTGGTGCAGTAGATGAAGCCCCGGGCGTCGAGGTCGAGGTGGGTGGGGAGGGAGAGCCGTTCCCCGAGCCCCTCCCCCTGGCCCACGGCGCCCAGCTCGCGCCCGGTCCAGCGGTCCAGGATGCGGACGGCGCTGTGGCCGAAGTCCACCACGTAGAGCTCGCTGCCCGAGACGGCCACGTCGATGGGCTTCATGCCGAGGGGCCTTCCCACGGCCTTCACGTAGTTGCCCTCCGGGTCGTAGACCAGGATCTCCCGCCGGGCCACGTCGGTGACGTAGGCCGTTCCCTTGTCGTCCACGGCCACGTTGATGGGCTTCTTCATGGCCCCCATGCCGGCGTTGCCCTTGAGGAAGCGGAAGGTCCGCCCGGGGAAGTCGATGACGGCCACCCGGGCGGCGGAGGCGTCCACGAGGTAGACCTTCCCGTTCTTCGCCGTGACGCCGTAGGGCTTCACGATGGGCTTGACGCGCCGCGCCTCCTCGTCGCCCATCACGAAGAGGGAGAAGCCGCTGGGCCGGCCTTCCACGTCCCGCGAGTCGCCGACCCCGAGGAGGAACTGGATCCTCGGCGGGTTCGGGGCCGGCGGGAAGAAGACGGCCTCGGCGGGACCTCCCCGTTTCCCGGCGCAGCCGGGGAGCAGGAGGACGGCCAGGGCCGCGGCGGCGAGGAACCGATGGCGTCGGGCGGGATTCGTCGGCTTCATCTCTTCCTGTCCTCCTGGGTGGGGCCGGCCTCGCGCCGGCCGGAAAAAAAGGGCCGCCGACACTGCGATCGGCGGCCCCGGTTCGTGTGTCGTCGCAGGCGCCGTCAGCTGCCGGCTCCGCCGTTACTTGTCATGGCAGGAGAGGCAGATCTTGGCGTTGTTCTGCGGGGCGTAGAGGAACCACCCGCCGGGATCCGTCCCGGAGGTGGCGGTGCTCGGCCCGTTGTGGACGTCGTGGCACGTGGCGCAGGTCATGAGCTGGTTGCCGGAGCCGTCATCCCAGAGGACGTCGGCGATGGTGGTCCCCACGGCGTTCTCGATGAACACCGAGGAGGCGTCCTTGATCTCGGGATCGGCCAGGGCCACGCTGGGGTAGTCGAACCCGATGGGGTGGTCGTTGGAGAGGTCGCCGTTGAGGCCGATGCCGATCTCGCCGAAGGCGTCGCCCTCGGTGAGGGTGGCGGTGCCGTTGCTCCCGTAGTAGGCGTCGATGGCCACGGCACCGTCATGACAGCTCATGCAGAGCCGGGAGGGGCCGGCCACCGGGTCGGTGATGACGGCGTCCAGGGTCGGGCTGGAATACTCGATGAAGACGGGCTCCTGGGTGACCTGCCGGCTCCAGAGCGGCATGTAGTCGGCGTTGGGATCGTCCACCGCATGGTGCGGGGTGTGACAATAGGCGCAGACCCGGCCGTGGGGATCCACCACGCCGCCGTTGGCCGCCGTGTAGAGCAGCATGTCGTGCTTCGAGCCCACGATGCCTGTCCCGGGAGCGGCCCCGCCGAAGGCGGGGGCGCCGCCGAGGAGCGAAAGGGCGAAGGCCGCGGCCGCTGTGGCCATCCCGGCAAGTCCCATCCGGTGCAGTGTGTTCCGTCGCATGATCTCCTCCTCTTTGGGTGTTCCGGCGCGTCCCCGATGGACGGCCGGTTGGAATGTGGGGTCGGCCCTCTCCCACGTTCCCGGCCGGGTTCCTCCCCCCCAGGAGGGTGCCGGCCTGCCACCGGAATAGAGCAACCGCCGTGCCACGAAAGGCCCTCCGGCGTCGCGGTGCGGGTGCCCGGGAGGAGGCAGAAAAATCTAGAAATAAAAATATGTTAAGGATTTGCGTTGTATGTCCCGGCCCTCGGCCCCCCGGCACCCGGCTCGGGGTTCTCTGCGGCATATGGCCCAAAAGGGTGGTCGTGTGGTGATTTGGCCTGACCGGGAGGGCTGCCGCATCCCGGCGGGCGGGGACGGGCCGCCGCGCCACGCGGCGCCGGGTTCGGGCCCCGGCGGGCTATTGGGGGATCTCCCCCTTGACGGCGGCGTTTCGGGTGTGTTCGTCCCGGGGCGGTACCGAACCGTGCCTTGTGTCCCGGCACGGGGAGGAGGGCCGCTCGGAGCTTTCCGGCCGGACGGCCTTTTACGGGGTGTTCCCCCGGCCGGTTCCGGCGGCGCCCTTCCCCGAGCGGGAATAGGACAGCGGCCGGTGGCAGCCGGGGGCGCAGCGCCCGCCGTCGGGCAGCGGCGTGAAGCGGAGGGGGATCCGCCAGCCGCCGAAGGGGGCGCCCTCGTCGGCGAGAAGATGCGGGGCGTCGGCTGCGTGGGGGGCGTGGCAGGCCCGGCAGGTCCGGCCCTTTCGCCCCGAGGCCGTGTGGCGGACGTGGAGGTTCCGCTTTCCGTCCCGGAACCGGGTATAGAGGGTGGTTTCGGCGAAGCGGAGGAGGTTCCGCTCGTGGCACCGGAGGCAGAAGCCGTAGGTGCCGTCGGCGTAGGGGGCGTAGAAGGCGGCCGGGTACGGGCCGGTGAGGAGCCGGAAGTTGTCGGACCCGTGGGGTTCGTGGCAGGGCGAGCAGCGCCCCTCGGCCAGGGGGCCGTGGAGGTGCCGCTTTCCCTTGATCTCCTTCCGGATGTTCCGGAGGGGATGCGAGCGGGTCTCGTCGTCCTTTCCGTGGCAGCCGAGGCAGAGCTCCAGTTCCTTCTCCGGGAGAAGCCCCGGCGCGTCGGCATAGTGGGCCCCGTGGCAGGTGCCGCAGCTCTCCTCCCGGTAGAGGGGTTTGTGTTTCACCGCGGCCGAGCGGTAGGTGCGCTCCATGGCCGGATGGCACTCGAAGCAGAGGCCGGGCATGGGGCGCCGGAGGAGGTGCCCCTGGGCGGCGGAGTGAGGGTCGTGGCAGGCGGTGCAGCCGCGCCGGTCGAGGGCCGTGTGGCGCACCGGGGCCCGGGCGAGGGCCGCGGCGAAGTCCGAGTGGCATCCGAAGCAGAGGGCCGGGCCCTTCCGGCGCAGGAGGGCCGGTTCCGGGGACTCGTGGGGGTCGTGGCAGGCGGTGCAGTCGCCGGCGGCCACCGGGCCGTGGACGGCCGCACGGGTGAAGGCCTCGGCCTCGTGGCAGTCGAGGCAGACAGGGGCTCCGCCCGGGCCCGCCCTGACCAGGCCCTCCGTCTCGGCCCCGTGGGGGTCGTGGCAGGCGGTGCAGTCGCCGGCGGCCACCGGGTCGTGGACGTTCTTCCCCGTCCCCCTTTTCTCGTGGCACCGGGCGCAGAGGGCGGCGCCCCCTTCTCCGGCGGTCCGGAAGCCCGGCGGGCCCGTGCCCGGGTGCGGCGCTCCGGTGGGCTCGTGGCAGGCGGTGCATTCCCCCTCGGCCGCGGGGGGGTGGAGGACCCGATGCCGGGTGAGGCCGGCGTGGCAGTCGCCGGTGACGCAGGCGGCCGCGGCCGGGCCGGGGCCCGGAAGCGCGCAGAGGAAGGCGGCCGCGAACGCCGCGGCCGCCCGAAGCGGCGGGCGCGGCATGTTACGATCCGTTGGCGGCGGGCTTCGGCTCTCCGGCCGCTGGGGCGTCCTTGGGGGGGCGACCCCGCCGGGTGCGGGCCCGGGTGAAGAGGTGGAACTTCTTCATCCGGTACCGGAGGGTGTCGCGGGTGAGACCGAGGAGCTTCGCCGCCCGGGTCTGGTTGCCGCCGGCCGCCTCCAGGGCCTGCTCGATGAGGCTCCGTTCCACCTCCTCCAGGTTGACGCCCTCCGGGGGAAGGCGGAACCGGGGCGCCGCCGGCGCCGGCGGGTCCGCGGGCCGTTCCGGCGGAGAACCGGACCGGGGGCCGCCCTGCCCGTTGTTGTAACTCGGCTCGGCGCTCCGGATCTCGTAGTTCAGGGAAGTGGGCCTGAGGAGGTTGCCGGTCTCCATCATCATGGCGCGCTCCAGGGCGTTCTTGAGCTCCCGGACGTTTCCGGGCCAGGGGTACTGGAGCAGGAACTGCATGGTCTCCGGGGCCACGCCCTCCACGGACCGGCCGTATTCGCTGTTGAGGCACTGGAGGAAGTAGTTCACCAGGGCCGGGATGTCCTCCTTCCGCTCCCGGAGGGGCGGCAGGGTGATGGTCATGACGTTGAGGCGGAAGAAGAGGTCCGCGCGGAACCGGCCCTCGTTGGCCAGGGCGGGAAGGTCCTGGTTGGTGGCGGCGATGATCCGGACGTTGGCCTCGCGGTCCTTCTCGCTCCCGAGGCGGCGGTAGCGCTTGGTGTCGAGGAAGCGGAGGACCTTGGCCTGCATGGGCAGCGGCATGTCCCCGATCTCGTCCAGGAAGACGGTCCCCCCCTCGGCGGCCTCGAAGATGCCCCGGTGCCGGGCCCCGGCGTCGGTGAAGGCGCCCTTCTCGTGGCCGAAGAGCTCGTTCTCCAGGAGGTGCTCCGGGATGGCCGCGCAGTTGACCTCGATGAAGGGGGCCTTGGCCCGGGCGCTGTGGTAGTGGACGGCTCGGGCCACCAGCTCCTTCCCGGTGCCGCTCTCGCCGAGGATGAGCACGGTCTTGGTGTCGGTGTCCGCGCAGAGCTTGATCATCTTGAAGACCTCGATCATGCCCGGGGAATTGCCGATGAGGTTGTCGTACTCGTAGCGGCGCGGAAGCTCTTCGCGGCAGTCCTGGACGCGCCGCTTGAGGACCCGCTTGTCGAAGGCCTGTTTCACCATGTGGCGGATCTTGTCGAGGTCGAAGGGTTTGCCGATGTAGTCGTCGGCCCCGAGCTTGAGAGCCTTCACCGCCGAGTCGGCGTCGGCGTAGGCGGTGATCATGAGCACCAGGAGGTCCTGGTCCACCGCCTTGAAGTCCTTGAGGAGGTCCATCCCGTCGGCGTCCGGCAGGCGGACGTCCAGGAGGACCAGGTCCGGCCCGAAGGCCCGGAAGGCCTTCCGGGCCTCGGCACCGGTGGCGGCCGTTTCGCAGAGGTAGCCCGCCTCGGTCAGCGTGCGGGCCAGGGACCACTGGACCAGCTTCTCATCGTCGACCACAAGTACCCTGTTTCCGATCATGCTGTGCCTCCTCCCCCCTCGTCGGCAGGCAGATGGTGAACACGGTCCCCTCCCCCGGGGTGCTGTCCACGCGGATGGTGCCGTCGTGCTGCTCGATGAAACGGTGGGATATGGCCAGTCCCAGCCCCGTTCCCCCGCTCTTGGTGGTGTAGAAGGGATTGAATACGGCGTCCAGGGCCTCCGCCGGGATGCCGTGGCCGGTGTCGCGGAAGACCACCCGGACGGTGCCGGCGGCGTCCCGGCCCGCCGGGCTGATGCAGGCCGGGCGCCGGCAGGCGGCGGCCTTTTCGGGCCAGCAGGTGTGGATGGACAGGGTCCCCCCCGGCGCCATGGCATCGACGGCGTTCAGGACGAGGTTCAGAAACACCTGCTGGAGGAGGCTCGGGTCTCCCTGGACGGGCGGCTGCCCGGCCCCGAAGTCGAGTTCCACCCGGATGTCCTTGTCACGGACCTTCTTCGAGACCAGGAAGAGGGCGCTCTCGATGACCTCGTCCACGTTGACGCTGGAAAAGCGCGGCTGAAAGGGCCGGGCGAAGACCAGGAGGTTGGTCACGAAGCCGTCCAGGCGGCCGATTTGGCGGAAGATCTCGTCCAGGACCTCCTCCGGCGGCCCCCCGTCCTTGCGCAGGTCCTTGGCGATGACCTGGAGGGCGCCGGCCAGCCCGGCCAGGGGGTTTCGGATCTCGTGGGCGATCCCCGCGGCGAGTTCCCCCAGGGAGGCCAGCCGGTCGATCCGGGCCAGGCGCTGTTCCTCGAGGCGGCGCTCGGTGATGTCCCGGAAGATGCAGGTCATGCCGGAGACCTCCCCGGCCTGGTCGGTGATGGTGGAGAGGCAGGCCTCCACCGGGATCACCCGGCCGTCCCGGGTGCGCATCTCGTACTCGGAGAGGAACCCGCAGTGCTCCTCCATGTCGTCCACCGCCTCCGTGAAGAGACAGCCGCCCTGGATCTCCGAGGCGAAGAGGGTCTCCAGGGGCCGGCCCATCAGCTCCTGCCGCCGGTAGCCGAGGATCTCCTCCGCGGCCTTGTTGAGGTGGGTGATCCGCATGAACTGGTTCACCGTGACGAGGCCGCTCCGGAGGTTCTGGACGATGCTCTCGTAGAAACTCTTGAGCCGCCCGATTTCCTCGAGCTTCAGGGTGAGGTGCTCGTGGGCCCGCTGGAGATCGGCGTTCTGCCGCGCGATCTTCTCCAGCAGGGCGTTCTGCTTCCGGGCCCGCCCGATGGCCGCCGCGGAGTGGTCGGCGATGGCCGCGGCGAGCCGGGCCTCCTCGTAGGTGACCGTGGCGCCCGTCCGGGCCTTGTCGCCGAGCACGAATCCGTGGAAGGCGGTCTCGTCGCAGATGGGCAGGACGAGGTAGTTCGGGCTCCGGCCCAGGAGCCGGTCCGCGGTGACCTCGGCCGGGGAGACCGTGAGCAGGGAGCACTGGCGAAGGACCCCGGCCCGCGGCGGGGCGGCGGGCACCTGGTCGGGGGACAGCGCCCGGGCGAGGCAGAGGTTGATGTGCCGGCGGCGCTGGTGGCGGCGGCCCTCGAAGTCTTCCCGGTAGAGGGTGTAACGGACGGTGCTTTCGTCGTCCTCCGGCGGTTCGGTGGGCGGCAGGACGTTCATGGGCTCTCGGTCCACATAGGCCTTGCGGAGCAGGGCGTCCACCCGGTCGAGGGGGAAGACGGTCTCGCTCCGAATGCCGTCGAAGCCGTAGAAGACCCGCGTCTCGAGGAGCCGCCGCTCCTCGTCGAAGGAGAGGGCCACCAGCCGTTCGAGGCCCGTGGCCTCCACGATGTCTTCCACCAGGTAGCCGAAGAGGACGTCGAGTTCGTCGGGGGTGCCCATGCGCCGGGCGCTCCGGTAGAGCAGGCGGAGCCTCTCTGCGGCATCCGAGGGCGTGGCGGGGCGGGGGGTGGTCTCGATCATGGCGGTCCCGTTCCTCCTCCTGGCGGCGGGGGATCGGCCGTGGCCCGTTCGGCGGCGGAACGGGAGGCGAGCGGGGATCGCGCGCGGAGGAAGGAGAAGGGCTCGGCCGTTTCGCACATTAAAAATTCTATATCAATAGATTGTTTGAGGTCAAGAAACGACAAAATCCAGGGATGCCCTTCCGCAATCGGCGCCATGTGCCCCGTATGGGTGGAAACGGTCTCCAGCCCTTGCCTTTCCCTTTCCCTGGCGGCCCCCCGGTATCCGGACCGGCCGCCGGTTCACGGCTTCGGGGTGGCGGCCGGGGCGGCCCGGGCCACCGTCCAGTGGTTGAGGTCGTGGGCGTCCTTGTGGCAGTCCTCGCACCGGGGGAACTTGGCGAGGATGCCCGCGGGGTGCGGCACCCCGTGGCAATCGGCGCATTTGGGCACCATCTTGTGCTTGGCCTGGTGGCACTTGGCGCAGCCGAGATCCTTGTGGCGGGTCCCGCCGGCGGCGAGCAGCGCCGCCTTCTCCTCGTGGCAGGCTGCGCAGAGGGCGGCGGGGAGATCGGGGGCGTAGGCCACCTGGAGGGGCATGTGGGCCCGGTGGCACCGGGTGCAGTCAGCCTGGACCATGGCCGGGGCATGGGGCTCGTGGCAGTCGAGGCACCGGGGCACCAGCCCGTGCCGGCGATGGCAGGCGTTGCAGGTCATGGTGCTGTGGAAGCTCTTGAAGTCCCGGAGCTGGACGCCGGGCTCCTCGTGGCAGGTCATGCAGGCCGCGGTGGCGTTGCCCTCGAGGGTGATCTCGAGGGGCGTGTGGGGGTTGCGGTGGCAGCCGAGGCAGCCCTTGACCTGGAAGTGGGCGCCGTCGGCGTGGCAGCGGCTGCACGCCGGGATGATCTCCCGTTTTTCCGGCGGGTGGCCGTCGTGGCAGTCGAGGCAGGTGACTTCGCTCTTGTGGGCGCCGCCGCCGCTCTCGATGTCCCTCGGGGCCTCCTTGTGGCACTTGGCGCAGTCCTGCACCGAGAGCACGGGGCCGGCGCCGGCCCCGGCCGGGCCGGCGGGCGTCGTGCCCAGCAGAAAGACGAGCGCGAGGAGAGACCTCGATATCCGGGGCGGGCGTGGCATCGCCGGCGACCTCCGGGGCGTGGTGTCCGGCCCCTTCGGGCGGGGGCCTCGAGACGAAGTCGTGCAAGGGCCGTTCCCGGGGCGTCTCGGGTCGCCCCGGCGCCGGGGGACCGCGGGTGCGGCCCGGGCCGAGGGGCGGGGCGGGGGCCGGCCGCGGCCCCGGTGGATGGGGCAGGGGGCGCACGTGTGGGGCAAATGCCCCGTTCCGGGTCAGGGGGCGGGGAATTCCCGTCGGACGAGCGCCAGCTCCTCCTCCCGGGTGGTGACCTCGCCGTCCAGCCGGGCCGCCAGCAGGCGCTCCAGGATCCGGCCGATGACCGGCCCCGGCCGGTGCCCGAGGGCCAGGAGGTCGCCGCCCCGCAGATGCGGGCGCACGTCCTGGAGGTCGGTGATGAAACGGGAGATCCGCCGGCGCGCCCGCTCGGATCTCGCCAGGACCAGGGCGAGGAGGACCTCCTCGATCTCGCGGCCGTGGAAGAGGGCGAAAAGCTCGCTGTCACGGAGCCCTTCCCGGTCGGCGGCCGTCGCCCGCTCCCGGGCTTCGGCGGGACCGCGGGTGAAGACCCGGTGCCGGTCACCCGCCAGGGCTAGCCGTTCCATGAGGGCGGCCCGGGCCTCGCCGGGGAGGCCCGAGGCGAGGGCGAGCAGGTGGAGGGCCCAGCGCCGGGGGCGTTCCGGCCGGTAGAGGAGCTCGTACCAGGCCAGGACGTCGTAGGTGCGGGCGAGGACTTCCCGGGTCTCCTTGTCCAGCCGGAGCCCCGGGTGGAGGACCGGGAGGACCTGGAGCTCTTCCAGGCGGGCCAGGGCGGGGACCGGGTCCGGCTCGTCGAGGATGTGCCGGATCTCGTTCCGGAGCCGCGGGCCGGACAGGCGCTGGAAGACGTTCAACCGGACGGCGTTCCGGATGAGCCGGAGGGTGTGCTTGCCGATGGTGAACCCGAAGCGCTGCTCGAAGCGCACCGCCCGGAAGACCCGGGTGGGGTCCTCCACGAAGCTCAGGCTGTGGAGGACCCGGATGACCTTATCCTTGAGATCCCGCTGCCCGCCGAAGAAGTCCACCAGGAGGCCGAATTCCCTCGGGTTCAGCTTGACCGCCAGGGTGTTGATGGTGAAGTCGCGCCGGTAGAGGTCGAGCTTGATGGACGAGAGGGCCACCGTGGGCATGGCGGCCGGGTACTCGTAGTATTCCCAGCGGGCGGTGGCGACGTCCACCTTGAAGCCGTCGGGGAGCACCACCACGGCGGTGCCGAACTTCTCGTGGGGCCGGACCCGGCCCCCGCGCCGCGCCGCCAGCTCCCGGGCGAAGGCGATCCCGTCGCCTTCCACCACGAGGTCCACGTCGAGGTTGGGCTCCCTGAGGAGGAGGTCCCGGACGAAGCCGCCCACCACGTAGACCTGGAATCCCAGGGCCTCGGCCACCTCGCCGCCTTCCCGGAGGAGGTCCACGACCCCGGCGGGGATCCGCTCCCGGAGGAGGGCGGCCACGTTCTTCTGCTGGCCCCGGCCCTCCACCAGGGGCTCGGGCCGGCGGGCCGCGTCCCCGCTCAGGATCTGGAGGAGGTCCGTCCGGGTCATGACTCCCACCAGCCGGCCGTCCTCCACCACGGGCACGAAGCGCTGGCGCCCCTGGACGATGAGGTCCTGGACCCGGTCTAGGGGGTCCGAGGGGGCCGCCGCCTGGAATTCCGTGGTCATGTATTCCCGGGCGGGCAGGTGCGCGAGCCCGTGGTAGATGGCCTTCTCCACGGTCCGCCGGGAGATGATGCCCAGGATCCGCCCCTCCTCCACCAGGGGGATCACGGTGATGCCGTAGCGGGTCAGGGCGTCGTGGACCTCGGAGATGGGGGTCTCCGGCGGCAGGGAGAGCACGGGGTACGACATGACGTCCCGGACCCTGGGCTGGGTGCCGAGCTGGCGGTGGAGCTCGGCGAGCAGCCGCTCTTCCGCCTCGGCCAGGGTGGCGCCGCGCAGGGTGGCGGAGGCGGCCGAGGGATGGCCCCCGCCGCCGAGGGCCTTGAGCACCCGGCCCGCGTCCACCCGCTCCTCCCGGCTCCGGCCCACCACCAGGACGCGGTCCTCCATGAAGGCCAGGGCGAAGAGGACCCGGAGCTTCTCCATGTCCATGAGCTCGTGGACCAGGACCGCGAAGTCCTCGAGGTAGCCCGGGATGGCGGTCTTGGCCACGGTGACCGGGATGCCCGAGAGGGTGTAGGTGGCGGCGGTCTCGAGGAGGTCGTTCAGGAGCGCCACGTGCTGGGGGGTGAGGCGGGGGCCGAGGTGGTCGGAGACGACCTTGAGATCCGCCCCCATCTCCAGGGTCCAGGCCGCGGCCTCGAGGTCCGCCGGCGTGGTGGAGACGAAGGTGAAGGAGCCGGTGTCCTCGTAGATCCCCAGGGAGAGGAGGGTGGCCTCCTCGGGGGTGACCGCGAGCCCCCGTTCCCGGAGGAGGGCCACCATGAGGGTGGTGTTGGCGCCCACGGGCCGCTCGTGGATCTCCGCCGCGGGGATGTCGTCGGGGGCCGGTCCGTGGTGGTCGAAGACCGTCACCGCCACCCGGGGATCGTCCAGGAGGTCCGCCAGGGGCCCGATGCGCCCCCGGCTCCGGGTGTCCACCACCACCAGGCGGCGCACGGCGGCCAGGTCCACCTCTCGGAGCCGGGCCAGGGGGATGGGCGGCGCCGAGGGGCGCTCGAGGAAGCGCCGGATGGTCCGCTCCGTGGATCCGGGCAGGACCACCACGGCGCCGGGGTGGAGCCGGGCCGCCGCCATGGCGGAGGCCACCGCGTCGAAGTCCGCGTTGACGTGGGTGGTGACGAGGACGTCCGGGGTCTTGGGGGCGGTGGTCAAGTGGATGGGGGGAGAAGGCGGGGGCGGCGGGTTGCGCCGCCCCGCGGGGATCAGCGCTGCTTGAAGGGGTTCACCGTGAGGACCGGGCAGGCGGCGCGCCGGACGACGCCCTCGGCCACGCTGCCGAAGACCATCTTCTCGAGGCCCTTTCGGCCGTGGGTGCCCACCACCACCAGGTCGGCGTCCACCTCTTCGGCCTTCTTGAGGATCTCGTCCACGATGTCGCCCATGACCACGCTGGCGGAGGCGGGCGGGGCGTCGTGGAGGTGTTCGTCCACGAAGTTCTCCATGGCCTTGGCGGCGCCCTTGCGGAGCTCGGACTCGTAGGTGCTGAACCAGGCCGAACCGAGCTCGAAGCCCGTGTACTGTTCGGGGCCCCGGATCACGTAGATGAGGTGGAGCTTGGCGCCGAACTTCTCGGTCAGGAGCCGCGCGTAGGGAAGGACCTTGAGGGAACTCTCGGTGAAGTCGACGGGGAAGAGGATGTTCTTCACGTCCGCCATGGCAGCCTCCTTTCCGATTTGGGGCAAACGCCGCAGGCGCGCCGTTGTTGGTGACATCCGGCCCCGGCCGAAGGGCCGTTCCCGCGGTCGACGGGCCGATCTCCTAGTTCGCTTGTATCAAGGGCGGCTTCGCCCTGTCAAGCAACATGCGGCCGCCGGGCCTCCCCGGCCGGGTTGCCCGCCCGGGGGGCTTTCCCTATAATGCCTGGGTCCCGCGGACCCGCCGCCAAGGAGAACCGAAATCCATGGGCCTCACCGTCACCGAGAAGATCATCGCCGACCACCTCGTGGAGGGGGAGATGACCCCGGGGAGCCCCATCGCCCTCCGGATCGACCAGACCCTCACCCAGGACGCCACCGGCACCATGGCCTACCTCGAGTTCGAGGCCATCGGGCTCGACCGGGTCCGCACGGAGCTCTCGGTGAGCTACGTGGACCACAACCTCCTCCAGTCCGACTTCCGCAACGCCGACGACCACCGCTTCCTCCAGTCCATCGCGGCCCGCTACGGTGTCCATTTCTCCCGCCCCGGCAACGGGATCTGTCACCAGGTGCACTTCGAGCGCTTCGCCGTGCCCGGGAAGACCCTCCTCGGCTCGGACAGCCACACCCCCACCGCCGGCGGCTGCGGTATGCTGGCCATGGGGGCCGGCGGGCTCGACGTGGCCATGGCCATGGCCGGCCAGCCCTTCCACCTGCGGATGCCGGAGGTGGTGGGGGTGCGCCTCGTCGGGGCGCTCCGGCCCTGGGTCTCGGCCAAGGACGTGATCCTCGAGCTGCTCCGGCGCCTCACCGTCAAAGGGGGCGTGGGCAAGGTCATGGAGTACTTCGGGCCCGGGCTCTCCGGGCTCTCCGCCACGGACCGGGCCGCCATCGCCAACCTGGGGACCGAGCTCGGGGCCACCGGCACGGTCTTCCCCTCCGACGAGGTCACCCGGGCCTTCCTGGCGGCCCAGGACCGGGAACGGGACTGGCGGCCGCTCGCCGCCGACCCCGACGCCGACTACGCCGAGGTGATCGAGGTCGATCTCTCGGCCCTGGAACCCATGGTCGCCTGTCCCTCCTCCCCGGACAACGTGGTCCCCGTCCGCGAGGTGGCGGGGCGGCCCGTGGCCCAGGTCCTGGTGGGCTCTTGCGCCAACTCCTCGCTCCGGGACATCGCCGTGGTGGCCCGGGCCCTCGAGGGCCGGACCGTCCACGAGTGGGTCAGCCTCGAGGTCAACCCCGGCAGCCGCCAGGTCCTGGAGAACGCCGACGCCGAGGGCCACCTCCGCACCCTCATCCACGCCGGCGCCCGGATCCAGCAGTGCGGGTGCCTCGGCTGCATCGGCATGGGCCAGGCGCCGCCGACGGGCGGGGTCTCGCTCCGGACCTTCACCCGGAACTTCCCCGGGCGCAGCGGCACCAAGGACGACCAGGTCTACCTCTGCAGCCCCGAGACCGCCGTGGCGGCGGCCATCCGGGGGGTCATCACCGACCCGAGGGAGCTCGGGGCGGCCCCGGAGATCCGGCTCCCCGCCCGCTACATCATCAACGACGCGGGGATCCTGCCGCCCCCGGCCGACGGGAGCGGGGTCGAGGTCCTCAGGGGGCCCAACATCCGGCCCCTGCCCGAGTTCGACGTCCTGCCGGAGGACCTCGACCTGGAGGTGCTCCTCAAGGTGGGCGACAACATCACCACCGATCACATCATGCCCGCCGGGAGCCGCGTCCTCCCCCTCCGCAGCAACGTCCCGGCCATCAGCCGGTTCGTATTCGAGTCGGTGGACCCCTCCTTCGCGGAGCGGGCGGAGCGGGCCGGCGGCGGCATCGTGGTGGGCGGCGACAACTACGGGCAGGGCTCCTCCCGGGAGCACGCCGCCCTCGCCCCCCGCTACCTCGGCGTCCGGGCGAAGCTGGCCAAGGGCTTCGCCCGCATCCACAAGGCCAACCTCGTCAACTTCGGCATCGTGCCCATGACCTTCGCGGACCCGGCCGACTACGACCGGGTGCGCCAGGGCGACCGCCTCGCCATCCCCGGCCTCCGGAGGGCGCTCCTGGCCGGGGCCGAGACCGTGACGGTCCGCCTCGGCGGCGGCGGGACCTTCGATGTCCGCCTGGACCTCGGGGAACGGGACCGCCGGATCCTCGCCGAGGGGAGCCTCCTCGGATGGGTCCGGGCCCGCCTGGCCGCCGAGGCCGGATGACGCCGCGGCGCATGGAGGAGCGACCCCCGGTGCGGAGACCGGTGGACACGCAGACCCGGCTCTACGGGATCATCGGGCATCCCGTCCGGCACAGCCTGAGCCCGGCCATGCACAACGCGGCCTTCCTGGCGGCGGGCGAAAACGCGGTCTACCTGGCCTTCGACGTCACGGACCCGGCGGCCGCGCTGGCCGGGGCGCGGGCACTCGGCATCGGGGGGCTCTCCGTGACCATCCCCCACAAGGAGGCCGTCCTGCCCCTGCTGGACGAAGTGGATCCGCCGGCGCGGCGCATCGGCGCGGTCAACACCGTGATCCACCGCGACGGGCGCCTCTTGGGGGCCAACACCGATGCCGCCGGGGCCGTCCGGGCCCTCGAGGAGGCGATCCCCTTGGCCGGCCGGCGGGTGGTGGTGCTGGGGGCCGGGGGGGCGGCCCGGGCGGTGGCGGTGGGGGCGGCCGAGCGGGGGGCCTCGGTCCACGTGGCCAACCGGACGCCGGAACGGGCCCGGGCGGTGGCCGCCCTCTGCGGAGGCACCTTCTCGGGCCTTTCGGAGATGCCCGGGGAGGCCGACGTCCTGGTCAACACCACCCCGGTGGGCATGGCCCCCGCCGCCGGCGAGACGCCGGTCCCGGCGGACCGGCTCCCGGGCTTCCGGGTGGTCATGGACATCGTCTACGCTCCGGTGGAGACGCGGCTCCTCCGGGAGGCCGCGGCCGCGGGATGCCGGGTGGTGAACGGGCTCCGGATGCTCCTTTACCAGGCGGCGGCCCAGTTCGAGCTCTGGACCGGGCGCCCGGCCCCCGCGGCGGCCATGGAGGCGGCGCTGTACCGGGGCCTGGGGGAGGAGGGCTGAGCGTGGCGGCCGGGGCCTCCAGGCGCGTTTCGGCGGCGGCCGGACCCGTCCGGGGCGTCGTCCGGGTGCCCGGGTCCAAGAGCCTCACCCAGCGGGCCCTGGTGGCCGCGGCCCTGGCCGAGGGGACGAGCCGCCTCTTTGGCCCCCTCGACAGCGAGGACACCCGGCTCCTCCGGGAGGCCCTCGGGGCCCTGGGCGTCGGTTTCGACACGGGGACGGAGGCCTGGCGGGTCCGGGGGCGGGGCTGCCGGGTCGCGGCCCCGGCGGGGGAGCTCTACCTCGGCAACAACGGGACCGGCATCCGCTTCCTGGCCTCGGTGGCGGCCCTGGCGCCGGCGGCGGTCCGCCTCACCGGGACGCCGCGGATGGCCCAGCGACCCATCGGGCCCTTGCTCGAGGCCCTTCGGGGCTGGGGGGTCCGGGCCGAGAGCCTCCACGGGACGGGGTGCCCGCCCGTGGAGGTCCACGGCGGCGGGATCGAGGGCGGCGAGACCCGGCTCGATGCCTCGAAGAGCAGCCAGTTCCTCTCCTCGCTGCTCCTCGCCGCCCCCTGCGCCCGCCGTCCCGCCGAGATCGTCCTCTCCGGGCCCCTGGTCTCCCGGCCCTACGTGGACCTCACCACGGCGGTGATGGCGGCCTTCGGGGTTCGGGTGGAGGTCTCGGAGGACCGCCGGTTCCGGGTGCCGCGCCGGGCCTACCGGCCGGCGGACTACGCCGTGGAGGGCGACGCCTCCAGCGCGTCCTACTTCTGGGCGGCGGCCGCGGTGACGGGCGGGCGGGTCACCGTGGCCAACGTCCCGGCGGAGGCCCTCCAGGGGGACGCCGCCTTCGCCGATCTCCTCGGCCGGATGGGGTGCCGGGTGGAGAAGTCGGCCGAGGGGGTCACCGTGGAGGGGCCGCCGGAGGGGGAGCTTCGCGGCATCGAGGTGGACATGGGGCGGTGGCCCGACGTGGTGCCCACCCTGGCCGTGGTGGCCGCCTTCGCCCGGGGGGAGACCGTGGTGACCGGCGTGGCGCACCTGCGCATCAAGGAGTCCGACCGGATCCGGTCGGTGGTGACGGAGCTCGTCCGGCTGGGGGTTTCGGCCGAGGAACGCCCGGACGGGCTGGTGGTCCGGGGCGGCGGCCGCCTCCGCCCCGCCGAGGTGGCCACCTACGACGACCACCGGATGGCCATGTCCTTCGCGGTGGCGGGGCTGCGGGTCCCCGGCCTCCGGATCCGGGACCCGGGGTGCGTGGCCAAGTCGTTTCCCGGCTTCTGGGAGGTCTTCGAGGGGCTCGTCGGGGCCGGGGCATGAAGGAGAAGGTCCTCCTGGTGGGCGCCCGGGCCACGGGGAAGAGCGCCGTGGGCGGGGTCCTCGCCCGGCGCCTTGCCTGGCCGTTCGCGGACCTCGATCAGCGGATCGAGGCGGCGGCCGGCCGGTCCATCGCCGAGATCGTGGCCGCGGAGGGGTGGGAGGGCTTCCGCCGGCGCGAGGCGGCCCTCCTCGCCGAGCTACTCGAGGCTCCGGGCCGGCTGGTCCTCGCGGGCGGCGGCGGGGTGGTGCTCCATGCCTCCCTCCGGGAGCTTGCCCGGCGGCGGGCGTTGGTGGTATGGCTCAAGGCCGGGGTGGAGACCGTCCTGCGGCGGCTCGCCGCCGACCCGGGCACCGGGCGCCGCCGTCCCGCTCTGGTGGCGGGGGCCTCGCCCGAGGCGGAGGTGCGGCGGGTCCTGGCCGAGCGGGCGCCCCTGTATGCGGCCTGGGCCCACGCCGAGGTGGACACCGAGGGGTCCGGGCCTGAGGAGATCGCGGACCGGATCGCCGCCATGATCCGTCCGCCGGGACGGGAGGAGGGATGACCATGCCCGGCAACACCTTCGGCCAGCTCTTCCGGGTGACCACCTGGGGCGAATCCCACGGCCCGGCCATCGGGGCGGTGATCGACGGCTGCCCGCCCCGCCTGCCCCTCACCGAGGCGGTGGTCCAGGCCGCCTTGGATCTCCGCCGTCCCGGAAAGGGCGGCCCCGCGGAGACCGCCCGGTCGGAGCCCGACCGGGTGGAGATCCTCTCCGGCGTCTTCGAGGGGCGGACCACCGGGACGCCCATCTCGCTCCTCATCTGGAACCGGGACGCCCGGAGCGAGGCCTACGACGCCCTGCGGGAGGTCTTCCGGCCCGGCCACGGGGACATCACCTACCAGGCCAAGTACGGCATCCGGGACCACCGGGGCGGCGGCCGGGCCTCCGGGCGGGAGACCGCCGCCCGGGTGGCGGCGGGGGCCGTGGCCCAGGTCCTCCTCGACCGCCTGGGCATCCGGGTGACGGCGTACACCGTGGCCCTCGGGGGGGTCCGGGCCCGCGCCTTCGACCCGGAGGCCATCGAGACCAACCGCCTCTTCTGCCCCGACCCGGAGGCCGCCGCCCGGATGGAGGCCCGGGTGGCCGAGGCCCGGGCGGCGGGCGACTCCGTGGGCGGCGTGGTGGAGGTGCGGGCCGCCGGGGTGCCGGCCGGGCTCGGGGAGCCCGTCTTCGGGAAGCTCGACGGGGAACTCGCCGGGGCCCTCATGTCCATCGGCGCGGTGAAGGGCGTGGAGATCGGGGCTGGGTTCCGGGCCGCGGAGATGACCGGGTCCGAGCACAACGACCCCATCACCCCGGCCGGCTTCGAGGGAAACAACGCTGGCGGGATCCTCGCCGGGATCTCCAACGGCGACGAGCTGGTGATCCGGGCGGCGGTGAAGCCCATCCCCTCCATCGCCCGCCCGCAGCGGACCGTGAACCTCCGGGGCGAGGCCGTGGAACTCCGCGTGGGGGGCCGGCACGACGCCTCGGCCATCCCGCGCATCGTGCCGGTCTGCCAGGCCATGGTGCGCCTGGTGCTGGCCGACCACGTCCTCCGGGCCCGGGGGCAGGGCCAGGCGATCGACTGGCCGGGGGAGGGACGATGACGGACCCATCCGGGTTCCCGCCGCCGCCCGTGGCCGCCCCCGTGATCGGGATCGTGGGGGGGCTCGGGCGGATGGGCCGCTGGTTCGAGGCCTTCCTCCGGGGGGAGGGATACGAGGTGCTCGTGGCGGATCTCGCGACGTCCCTTTCGCCGGAGGACCTGGCGGCCCGGTGCGACGTGGTGATCCTGGCCGTCCCCATGGAGGCCTTCGGGGAGGTGGCCGCCCGGGTGGGACCCCGGATGCGGGAAGCGGCCTTCCTCACCGACCTCTGTTCCCTCAAGGCGCCCCAGGTGGCGGTCATGCTGGAGGCGGCCCGGTGCGAGGTGGCCGGCACCCATCCCCTCTTCGGCCCCGGGGAGACCGAGGCGGCGGGCCTCCGGGTGGCCCTCTGCCCCGGGCGGGGCGAGGTGTGGATCCGCTGGTGGGAGGGCGTCTTCCGGCGCCGCGGGGTCCAGACCGTGGTCCTTTCCGCGGAGCGCCACGACCGGGCCATGGCCTGGGTCCAGGCGCTCAACCACTTCATCCTGGTGGCGCTTGGGCAGGCCGCCGCCGAGACCACGGCGGCGGAGCTGTGCGACATCGCCGCCCTGGCCACCCCCAGCTTCCAGCGCCAGGTGGAGATCCTCGCCCGCCTCGCCCAGCAGGACCCGGCCCTCTACGCCGCCATCCAGGGGGGGAACCCCCATGCCGCCGCGGTGCTGGACCGCTTCTGCGGCAAGGCGGAGCGGCTTCGCGCCCTCCTGGCGGCGGGCGACATGGAGGGTTTCGGCCGCTGCTTCCGGGCGGCCCAGGCCCTGGGGGCCCGGTTGGCGAAGGGGTGCGGCCGGATCCCGGGGGAAGGGTAACGGGGCCGGGCGCCGTGGACCTTCCCCCGTACCTCGCGGACACCCCGGAGGGGGCCGTCCTCCGGGTCCGGGTGCAGCCCCGGGCCTCCCGGACGGAATTCGCGGGCCGCCACGGCGACCTCGTGCGGCTCCGGGTCCAGGCCCCGCCGGTGGAGGGCGCGGCCAACGAGGCGTGCACCCGGTTTCTGGCCAAGTTCTTCGGCCTTGCCCGGTCCAGGGTCCGGCTCCGGGCCGGGGCGCGGGGACGCGAGAAGGCCTTCCTCCTCGCGGGGCTCTCCGCCGCCGAGGTCCGCCGGCGCCTGCCGGAATCCTAGCCCCCCGGGGGCGCCGCCCCGGGCCTCAAGTCCGGCGGGCCCGGGGCCGATAGGAGGGAGTGAGGCGCTCGGCCGCCGGACGCCGGGAAACCGCCCGAGGGCGAAGGAGCAGCAGCCATGCCGGTCTACATCTGGGAAGGGACCACGCGGAGCGGGGAGAAGCGCAAGGGCGAGCTCGAGGCCCAGGACGAGAAGACCCTGCGCCTCGTCCTCCAGCGCCAGCGCATCACCCCCACCAAGGTCAAGAAGAAGCCCAAGGACCTCTTCGAGAACGTCGCCTTCCTCCAGCCCAAGGTGAAGACCAAGGACGTGGTGGTCTTCACCCGCCAGCTCTCCACCATGATCGACGCGGGGCTCCCGCTCATCCAGGCCCTGGACGTCCTGGCCACCCAGCAGGAGAACAAGACCTTCCAGGTCATCCTGAAGGGGATCAAGGCCGACGTGGAGGGCGGCGGGACCTTCGCCGACGCCCTCCGCAAGCATCCCAAGCAGTTCGACGGGCTCTACTGCAACATGGTCCAGGCCGGCGAGATCGGCGGCAACCTCGACGAGGTCCTGAACCGCCTGGCCGAGTACATGGAAAAGGCCGAGCGGCTGAAGGCCAAGGTGAAGAGCGCCATGACCTACCCGGCCATCGTCCTCTGCATCGCGGGCGGCGTCCTCGCGGTGATCATGATCTTCGTGATCCCCACCTTCGAGAAGATGTTCGCCGACTTCGGCGGGGCCCTCCCCGGGCCCACCCAGCTGGTCATCGACATCAGCAAGCTGGTCAAGAAGTACTTCCTCGCCGGGATCGGGGCCGCCGTGGTGGCCGTCTTCCTCTTCAAGCGCTACTACGCCACCGACGCCGGGCGGAAGGTGGTGGACCGGCTCCTCCTCAAGGCCCCGGTCTTCGGGATCCTTCTCAAGAAGGTCGCGGTGGCCAAGTTCACCCGGACGCTCGGGACCCTCCTGAACAGCGGCGTCGCCATCATCGAGGCCCTCAACGTGGCCGCCGGCACCGCCGGCAACCGCATCGTGGAGGAGGCCATCTACCAGGTCCGGGCGAGCATCAGCGAGGGCCGGACCATCGCCCAGCCCCTGGAGGAGAGCGGCATCTTCCCGAGCATGGTGGTCTCCATGATCGGGGTGGGCGAGACCAGCGGCGCCCTGGACGAGATGCTGAACAAGATCGCCGACTTCTACGACGAGGAGGTGGACACCGCCGTGGACGGGCTCACCAGCATGATCGAGCCCTTCATGATCGTCTTCCTCGGCGGGTCCGTGGGCTCCATCATCATCGCCATGTATCTGCCCATCTTCAAGATGGCCAGCGTGGTCGGCGGCTAGGGGGGACGGGGCCGGGCGCAGGCTGCCGGTTGTCGCCGCCGGGCCCGTGGTTTAAGCTTCGGCCTCGAACCCCGTTTCCGCCGAGGCCCCGTCCATGTCGCCCTACCCGGATCCCGAGCAGCATTCCGCCCCGCCGTACCCCGTCGCCTTCGTGGGGGCGGGGCCCGGGGACCCGGAGCTCCTCACCGTGCTCGGCGCCCGGCTCCTCCGGGAGGCCGACCTCGTCCTCTACACGGGCTCCCTGGTACCGGCCGAGGTGGTGGCCGGCCTCCGCGCTGAGGTCCGCAGCTCCGCCGGGATGACCCTCGAGGAGGCCCTGGACCTCATGGTGTCGGCGGCCCGGGCCGGCCGGCGGGTGGTCCGCCTCCACACCGGCGACCCCGCCCTCTACAGCGCCGTCCAGGAGCAGATCGAGGGCCTCAGGCGGGCGGGGATCCCCTACCGGATCGTCCCTGGGGTCACCGCGGGATTCGCCGCCGCCGCGGCCATCGGCCAGGAGCTCACCATCCCCGGCGTGAGCCAGACCGTGATCTTCTCCCGCATCGGGGGGAAGACCCCCGTCCCGCCCGGCGAGGACCTCGCCCGGCTCGCCGCCGCGGGGGGGACCCTGGTGCTCTACCTCAGCGCCGGCCACCTCCGCCGGGTGGTCCGCGCCCTGGTGGACGGGGGCCGGGAGCCGGACACCCCGGCCGTTGTGGTGGCGGAGGCGAGTCGTCCCGCCGAGCGTGTGGTCCGGGGGACTCTGGCCACCATCGCGGACGAGGCGGAACGGGCGGGGATCCGGAAGACCGCCGTCATCCTGGTGGGCCGGGCCCTGGCGGCCTCCGAGCTGGACCTCGGCCGCCGTTCCCTGCTCTATGCCCCTTCCTTCGGCCATGGTTTCCGGGAGGCCGAGGTGCGGCCGCCCGCCGACTCCGCCCGGGTGCGGGCGCCGGAGCCGCCCTCCTGGGCGGAGTCGGCCCCGGCGGCGGCCGGGCCGGCCCCGGAGGCGCCGCCGAAAGTGGCGGGGGCCTTCCACGGGTGGGACTCCGGTGGGTATGCCTACCCGGAGGCGGGTTTTCCGGAGGCCCCCGCCGGTCCCGCCGGGGAGGGCCCATCCCCCGCCGCCTGGAGCAGGGGACGGCTCACCCTGGTCTACGTGACCCCGGGCGGCCGGGTCCTGGCGGAACGGATCGCCGCCGCCGTCCCGGGGTCCGAGATCCTGCCCTACGCCGATCTGCGGCGTCCCGGGGCCCTGGAGGCCCGGTGGGCCTGGGGGCGCGGCCTGGTCTTCGTCATGGCGGCGGGGATCGTCCTCCGGTTCCTCGCCCCCTACCTCAAGGACAAGCGCACCGACCCGGCGGTGGTGGTGGTGGACGAGCGGGGGCGCCACGCCGTCAGTCTCCTCTCCGGCCATCTCGGCGGGGCCAACCACCTGGCCCGGGTCGTGGCCGAGCTGACGGGGGGAGAGGCCGTGGTCACCACGGCCTCGGACACCCTCGGCCTGGTGGCCCTGGACGCCTGGGCCATGGAACGGGACCTCCGCGTCCGGGATTTCGAGGCCTTCAAGCTGGCCGCCTCGGCCCTGGTGGCCAAGGGTCGGCTCACCCTCTACACCGACTGCCGGGTGGCGGCGCTGCCCCGGGGGCTCGAGGCCGCCGCCGAGGTCGAGACCGCCGACGTGGTGGTGAGCCCCTACGAGCTGCCCGGCGCCTCTCCCATCCTGCGGCTCTTTCCGCCCGTCCTCGCCCTGGGGGTGGGGTGCAACCGGGGGACCTCCGCGGCGGTCCTGGAGCGGCAGGCCGAGGCCTTCCTCGAGGCCCACGGCGCGGCCCGGGAGGCCCTCTTCTGCCTGGCCACCATCGATGTCAAGCGGGACGAGCCGGGCCTCGTGGAACTGGCCCGGCGCTGGCACCTCCCGCTGCACTGCTTCCCGGCGGCGGAGCTCGACCGGGTCCCGGTGCGCCGGCCTTCATCCCGGGTGGCCCGGGCGGTGGGGGCCCACGGGGTGGCCGAGCCCGCGGCGATCCTCGCCTCGGGCGGCGGGCGTCTCCTGGTCCCGAAGGAGAAGAAAGGAGCGGTCACATTCGCGCTGGCACGGCGAGACTGGACGTTGTCGGCATAGGCCCGGGGGACCCGGCGTGGCTGCCCCCCGCCGCCGCCGAGTGCCTGCGGGCGGCGGAGGTGGTGGTGGGGTACAAGACCTACGTGGATCTCCTGGCGCCGGTCCTCCGGCCCGGCCAGGAGGTCCATGCCACCGGCATGCGCCAGGAGGTGGACCGCTGCCGGTTCGCGGTGGACCAGGCCCTCTCGGGCCGCCGCGTGGCCCTGGTCTGCAGCGGGGACCCGGGCATCTACGCCCTGGCGGGGCTCGTCTTCGAGGTCCTCAGGACCCGGCCGGAGGGCGCCGGGCTCCCGGTCCGGGTCGTCCCGGGGATCTCCGCCTTGAACGCCTGCGCGGCGCTCCTCGGGGCGCCCCTGGTCCACGACTTCGCCGTGGTCAGCCTGAGCGATCTTCTTACCCCGTGGGAGGTGATCCGCCGCCGGGTCGAGGCCGCGGCCGCGGCGGACTTCGTGCTGGTGCTCTACAACCCCCGGAGCCGCCGCCGGGTGCGGCAGCTCGGCGAGGCCGTGGAGATCCTCCTCCGCCACCGGCCCGAGGCCACCCCGGCAGGGGTGGTCCGGCGGGCCGCCCGCGGGGGCGAGGAGGTCCGGGTCCTCACCCTCGGGGAACTCGCCGGGGCCGACGTGGACATGCAGACCACGGTGATCGTGGGCAACAGCCGGACCTTCACCTGGAACGGGCGGATGGTGACCCCCCGGGGCTACGAGGCGAAGTACCGCCTGGACGCGCCCGGCGGCGCCGACGGGGGGGAAACCGCGTGAAGGTCTCGCGCGAGGGGCGCATCGGCCGGGTCTTCGTGCTGCGGCTCGAGGACGGGGACGAAATCCCCGGCTGCATCGAGGCCTTCGCGGCGGAACGGAAGCTCTCGGCGGCCTGTTGCCTGCTCGTCGGGGGGGCCGCCGGCGGGACCCTGGTGGTGGGCCCGGCGGACGGTTCCCTGCGGCCGCCGGTCCCCGTTCGGGCGGCCGTGGAGGGCGTCCACGAGGTCGTGGCCGCCGGGACGCTCTTTCCGGGGGAGGACGGCCGGCCCCGCCTCCACGTGCACGGCGCCCTCGGCCGCGGGGACCGGGCCCGCGTGGGGTGCCTCCGGGAGGGGGTCCGCGTCTGGACCGTGGCGGAGGTGGTGCTCCTCGAGCTCCTCGACACCGGGATGGTCCGCCGCCGGGACCCGGCCACGGGCCTCGAGCTCCTCCTGCCCGGGTAGGGCCCCGGGCGAATCCCACCCTAGACCGGTTCCACCGGGTAGAGGAAGACCGGCCAGGCGGAGCGGGCCTTCAGGGAGAGCACCGTCCGGCGCAGTTCCCTGAAGGAGCCCGGGGGCCAGTCCAGGGGGGCCAGGTAGACCGCGCCCTTCGGCACGGGACGGCCGGGGGCCGTGAGGATCGCCTCGAGCCGCCGGTGGTGGCGGTCCGGGAGGCCGGATCCGACCAGGAAGTTCAGCCCCACCTCGAGGGGGCCCGGGGCGCGGTTGACGGCCTCGGCCCGTCGGAGGACCTCGGCCGCCGCCTCCGGGTAGAGGGCCTTTCCGAGGCGGGCCAGGGTCTCCGGGTCCGGGGACTCGAGACCCACGTTCACGTGGATGCCCTCGAAGGGGAGGGCGCCGAGGGCCTCGAGCGCCGCGTCGTCGAGCTGGAGGAAGGCGGCCGGGTCCGCGAACAGGAAGAGCCTGGGCCGGCGGTGGTAGGCCTCCCGGGGGCGCAGGACCTCACGGACCGCTTCCGCGGCCTCGACCACGGCCGCCGCCCCGGCGGCCAGGGCGTCGTTCTGGCCGAGGAAGACCGAGGCGAAGTTCACCAGTTCCGGCCCCAGGAGGTCCCGGAGTCCCTCCGCCTGGGCCCGGACGTCTTCCAAGGGCCGCCGCCGGAAGGCCGCCCCCGTCCTGAACCGGCAGAAGCGGCACTCGGACGGGCATCCCTCCGCCAAGATCACGGGGAGCACCGCGTAGTCCACGCGGGCGCACTCCGGCGGCAGGACGGGGAGGGGGGCCCGCAGGATCCGGCGCAGCCGCCGGGCCCGGCGCTCGAGGCCGGCGCGGCCGTGGGCCCCCACGCGCCGGAGGAGGGCCGCAAGGGCCGGCTCCGATACCGAGGGGGCCAGCTCCGCCGCCAGGGCCGCCGCCTCGTCCCACGCCCGGATCGCCTCGTGCAGGGCCGGCCCCGCCCACGGGTCCCAGCCGGTCCACCGGTCGCCGGCCAGGACGTGGGGCAGGTAGTGGCGGCCCGTGAGGGCGAAGGTCTCCCCGTAGAGGGCGGGGCTCCGGTAGACCCACCGGTGGGCGAGCCCGCACCGGAGGTAGCCGCCGGGTTCCGGCCAGTCGGGCCGCCGGGAGTGGATGCGCCGGACCGCCCCGTCGAGGCCGACCTCGAAGGTGTAGTCCCCCCGGCGGATCTCGTGACAGCGCCCGTCGGGCGCCGGGTAGCTCACCGGCGGGAAGTCCCGGAGGCCGCGGCGGTCCGGCCGGATCTCGAGCCCGGAGATCCGGGCCGCGTCCCCCGGCCGCCTTGCCCCGGCCGGGCCGCCGGTCACGTCCGGCACGGGTCCCGTGCCGCGCGCCCGGGGCTTCAGCCCGGCCGCCAGCCCAGGCGCTCCCGGACCAGGCGCTCGAGGCGCCAGGCGAGGAAGAGCTCCGCCCCGTTCTGGGCCTGGAGGCGGGCATGGGCGGCGGGGGCCAGGCTCTCGGGCACCCGGTGGCAGAGGTAGTTGACGCAGAAGTCGTGGCGGGCCGTGAGCCGGCACCCCGCGGGGCCGAGGAAGCGGCAGTGGCCCGGCAGGGCGGATTCTTCGGGGATGGGGGTCTCCAGGAGGAGGTTCAGGAGGAGGAGGTACTCGTCGTACCAGTCCTCTATGCCCTCGCCGCAGCAGGTCCCGCCCGGGGTCCGCTCGGCGCACCGGGCGCAGAGGGCCACCACCCCGAGCCGCCGCATGAGATCGCGGGTGCGGGCCACCTCCTCCCGGTAGCGGGCGAGGAGGTCCCGGACCTCGCCGTCGGCCAGCAGGGCGGGGCCGTGGCGGGCCATCAGGGCATGGGCCCGGGCGATCTTTTCGGCGATGGAGGGGGCGGCCGGCGTCACGGTCTCTCTCCGGGCGCCGCCGTGGGCCGGGGCGCCGCTGTCGGGGGCATAGTGCCCCGCGGCGCCCGCCGTGTCAAACCGGGTGCGTGCGGCGGGTGCTAC
>NZ_JAATWC010000010.1 GCF_012979235.1 Dissulfurirhabdus thermomarina | reverse complement strand
TCCGTACGCCGCCTGCGGGATACCCCATGCGGACACCGCCTGCCGGGTAGCCCATCCGTACACCACCTGCCGGGTAACCCATGCGAACCCCGCCGGCCGGGTAACCCATCCGTACGCCGCCGAAGGGACCCGGGGACGGCGCCGCCGGCCCCATCACCGGGATGCCGACGGCACTGGGGGGCACCCACTGCCCAAGATGCCTTTCCATAATCGCGACCTCCTTTTCCGAATGGCGTATTACGCCAGGGATCGATACCAGGCCTCGAGAAAGGCCTGTTTGGCCTCGCAAAACTCGTCCGGGCCCTCCAGGGTGCCGTGCACGGCGAAGGCCCGCGCCGGGCTGCCCCCGCCGCACACCCACCGGTGGCGACATGCCGCGCACGCACCCGGCGGGTGCGCCCGGCGTGCCTCGGCCCGGCGGATCCACTCGGCCAGGACCGGGCGTCCGCCGATCTCGTGCAGGCGCTCCTGGTGCAGGTCCCCCAGGACGAAGCGATCGTCGTCGACGTAGGCCGTGAGATAGACGCGGCCGTCGGGGGCGACCCGGAGGGTCCCCTCGATGGGATCGCCCGGGCCATCGTCCCACCCCAGGAGCCGGGCCAGGAAGTACTGCAAGTGCCCCAGATCCAGGGCCAGGTCGAGGGCGGGATCGGTGAGCAGCAGGACGAGCTGTGTCAACAGCCGGACCCGGTCCGCCGTGGTCAACCCGAGCTCCGGGGCATGCTCCCGCTCGCGGCCCCGGTCCTCGAGCGACGAGACGTAGAGGTGCCGGAAGCCCCAGCCCGAGAGCCGCCGGGCCAGGGGATAGAGCTCGCCGACGTTTTCGTGGTTGGGGGTGAAACAGACGATGCACCGCTCCTGGGCGCCGAGCGCGGCCAGCCGATCGAGGACGTGTCCCACCCGCCGGAACCCACCCGGGGCCCGAATGGCGTCGTGGGTGGCGGCCCGGGCGCCGTCGAGGCTCAGGGCGAGGCGCGCCCCGGAATCGAGCAGAAACTCGAGATCTTCTGGCCCGAGGGCCCACCCGTTGGTGACCACGGTGGCGGCCAGGCCGAGGTCCGCGGCCGCCCGGGCCAGGACGCGCCAGTCCGGGTGGAGCAGGGGCTCGCCCCCGCTCAGGGCCACCGAGAGCCCGCCCAGGCGCCGGAAGTCCTCGAGGGCCTGGCGGACCACCGCGGTCTCCAGGGTGCGGGCCCCCGCCGGCCCGGCGGCCAGGTAGCAATGGCGGCACGCCAGGTTGCACCGGTCCGTGAGCTCGATGTAGAGGTGATCGCACGGTGTCTCCACGAGCGCCTCCCTCACGAAAGCCCCATGCCCGGGGCGATCCCCTCCTGGAGCTGGGCCAGGGTCTCCCGGTAGAGGGCGCGGCGCAGGTCGTTGCGCGACAGGCACCGGGTCTCGCTGATGGGGTTCGAGGTACGGTAATCCCGCCAGGCACGGGCATGAATGCGGACGCCGAGCGCCTCGGCCTCCAGCGCCAGCGGGGTCCCCGGGAAGGGCGTCATGATGGAGAAGAAGGTCACGGCCCCCTTGGCCCGCAGTTCCGCGGCCAGGCGGTGCGTGGCCTCCAGGGTCTCCGGCGTGTCGAAGGGGGCGCCCACCTGGAAGGTGAACATCGGCGTAAGCCCCTGTCCCAAGGTGATCTCGGCGGCCCGCCGCACCTGGTCCAGCGTGATCCCCTTGCGCAGCTGCTCGATGACCTCCTGGGAACCAGATTCCACGCCGATCTCGACCCGCTGGCAGCCGGCGGCCCGGAGCCACCCCACCAGCTCCTCCGTGACGAGGTTGGCCCGGGAGACGCAATCGAAGCGGATCTCCAGCTCCGCCTCCACGATCCCCCGGCAGATGGCCCGCACGCGGTCCGCGTCCACCGTGAAGACGTTGTCGATGAAATAGAGATCCCGCAGGCCCCAGACGAAGCGCAGCTCCTCCAGCTCGGCCAGGACGTCCTCGGCCCCGCGCGGCCGGTAGTTCCCCTCGTAGGTGCTCGAGATGCAGAAGATGCACTTCATGGGGCATCCCCGGCTGGTCATGATGTTGCCGGGCCGGCCGTACCGGGCCATGGGCAGGAGGTGCCGGGCCGGATGAGGCAGCCGGTCGAGATCGGTCTCGGGCGGCCGGGCCGGGGTCTGAACGGCCGCCTCCCCGTCCCGCCAGGCGATGCCGGCCGTCTCGGCCAGGGCGGCCGCCGCGCCCCGCCGCCCGGCATCCACGGCCCGGAGCAACTCCACGATGGTCCGCTCCCCCTCGAAGCAAACGACGACGTCCACCTCCCGGTTGGAGAGCACCTCCCGCCAGCAATAGGAGGCATGCGGGCCGCCCATGACGACCAGGGCCTCCGGGGCCAGCGCACGGGCCGCCCGCGCCGCCTCGAGCGCCAGGTCGTAGTTCTGCGAGATGGAGGTGATGCCCACCAGGCGCGGGCGCGTCCGCTCCAGGGCCCGGGCGAGCGCCGCCCGGGGCTCCGGGGCCACGGCCAGGTCCACGATCTCCACCGTGGCCCCCGCCTCGAGGAGGCTCGCGGCGAGGTAGCCGAGCCCCAGCGGGGGGCACAGCCCGTTGAAGGCCGCCTGGGCGCTGGGCGACCACATGGGGGGGTTGACCAGGAGGACATCCTTCACGTCGGTCTCCTTCCAGGCCGGGGCACCGCGGAGGCGGGCACCACCCGGCCGAGGCATCTCCGGCAGAGGGCCTCCGGGAGCCGGCCGCGGCGCATGAGATCCCGGATGCGGGACATGCGGCGCCCGGCCCAGAGGGCCTCGATCCCGTGCTCGAAGACGTCACCTAGGTTCACCTCGTTGTCGTAGTCGAGGGAGCAGAAGCTGGCGGTGCCGTCCCAAAAGATACAGAAGGTCCGCTCCGGCGCGCCGAAGAGGCAGCGGCCGGTCCCGGCCGGGCGGACGCCCCGGCCCGGCGGCAAGAGGGCGTTGGCGAAGTTGCAGGCCCGCTTGACCACCAGCCAGACGTGCCGTCCGATGGGCAGGTAGTGGGCCGGGTCCCAGGGCGGCTGCTCCAGGGCCCGGGGCCACGTAGCCGCCTCCCGCCCCGCGGGGGCGGCCGCGCCCGCCTCGGCCTCGACGTCCCGGACGAGGTCGCTCCAGAAGGCCAGCTGCTCCTGCACCTGGGCCGGGGTCTCCACGAGGGGGCCGGCGGCGATCTCGGCCCCGCGGGACGAGAGCAGCTGGATCTCGACCCGCGGCAGCACCGCGTCGCGCCGCGCCCGCTCCGCCACGAAGGCCTGGATGTTGCGGACCACCTCGTCGAAGGGGGCGCCGGCGCCGGTGGCGGCGTAGCTTCGGGCATCCGGCGCGTTGAGACTCATCACCACGCTGTGGACCCCGACGTCCAGGAGGGCGGCTCCCACCTCGGGCGTGAGCAAAGAGGCGTTGGTGACCAGGGCGAAGTCGAGGCCCAGCCCGCGCCCGTGCGCCAGGAGCTCGACGAGGCGCGGGTAGAGCAGCGGCTCGCCCATCACGTGCAGGAAGACGGGATGCCGGGCCTCGGCGTAGTTCTGGAGCAGGGGATGCCGGCGGCGGTAGGCGGCGATCATCTCCAGGGCCGCACGGGCCCGATCGAAGGGCATCGCCCCCTGGGGACGGGTCAGAAGCGGCCGCGGGCAATAGGTGCAGGCATAGTTGCAAGCCGTGGTGAGCTCGAGGAAAAACCACTCGATCGCAGGGGCCGACCCCAGCCGCACGGCCTCGGCCGACGACTGTTGCACCCGGCGGGGTACCTCGGCCGACGCCCGGCGGAGGACCCGGTCCCCCGCCGGGGTGGAAACGGACAACAGGAGATCGATCGCCGCCGGGAGACGCCCCGGTTCCGGGCACGCATGGTCCACGGCCACCGCGGCGCCGTCCCGGGTCAGGAGCCGGGCCCCCAGCAGATCCGGGCACCGAAGATCCACCTCCACGGCGACGAGGGGACCGGCCGGCGGGGCGAAACGCCACTCCGCCCAGGGCGTGGCCCAGGCCGGCGCCCCCCGCTCGAAGAGGCGCACCGCCACCTCCCCAACCGGAGGCGGCGCCTCCCCGGGCGGCAGCACCACCCGCCAGCGAGCCGCCCCCGGGACGTCGGCGTCCTCGATCGAACCGGGGCGGCTCACCGGACCTCGAAGTCCACCAGGCCGTTCCGGGCCGCCTCGACGAGGAAGGCCACCGACCAGAAGGCGACCTCGTCCGGGTCCGCGTCCGGGAAGGCCGCCTGCATCTCGGCGACGATCTCCCGCACGGGCTTTCCGAGGGCCGACCAGAGCGCCGCCGCCGAGTGGTTGAGCTGCCACTGGAGGCCGTGCCGCATGACGACCACGGCCCCGTGCTCTTCGTCCTCGTACCAGATGTCGGTGGCCGGCGTGGGGACCGCCGGCATGATCGCCTCCATCACCAGGGGCTGCAGCGCCGCCGGAAAGGCGCCGAGCAGAGTCCCGCTCCGCGGATCCCACTCCGTGCCGGCCCAACCCGCCTGCTCCCTAGCCGTCGCTTGTTGTTGCACCACGTCGCACCTCCCTCAGGTTTTCCCTGACCTGGGCGGGTGTCTTGCACCCGCAGACCACGACCGACACCTCGGGCCGCTCCAGCACGAACCGCAACGCCAGCTGGGTAGGAGTCTCCCCCTCCCGGCAAAACCGGGCCAGCCGCGCCGCCGCAGCCGTCGCCCGGGCCCAGTATGCGGCCCCCCTCCGGGCCCGGATGTCTCCCGGGGCCAGCCGGGGCCGGGGGCCGAACTTCCCGGTCAACACGCCGTTGGCCAGGGGCTCCCGGGCGATGATCCCGACCCCCCGGGCCGCCGCCAGGGGGAAGAGCGCCTCTGCCTCCGGGGCCAGCATGTGGTAGTGCACCTGGACGGTCTCCGGCCAGCCCGCCTGCAGGGCCCAGAAGGCGTCCTCCACGGTGGCCGCGGAGACGCCCACGGCCCGGGCCTTGCCTTCCGCCTTGAGGGCACGAAGCACCGCCACCACACGGGGGTCGAAGAGCACGGCCGCGGGCGGATCGTGCAGCTGGAAGAGATCCACGGACTCGGCCTGCAACCGGCGCAGGCTCTGTTCGAGGGCCCACCGGAGATAGGCCGGGGCGAAATTCGGCCGGGGCGGCCCGTGATAGAAGTCGTAGCCGGCCTTGGTGGCGATGAAGACCCCGTCCCGGACGGCCCCCAGGGCCCGGCCGAGCAGCCGCTCGCTGTGGCCGAACCCGTAGCTGTCCGCGGTGTCGAAAAAAGTGCAGCCGAGCTCAACGGCCAACCGGACCGCGGCCATCGAGGTCTCGTCATCGGTGGGACCATAGCCGGGCGCCGCCGCCCCCCCGATCCCCCAGGCGCCGAAGCCGATCTCCGAGACGCGGAAACCGGTGCGGCCGAGCCGGCGGATGCCCAGCCGTGCGCGACCGCCGGACGTGGCCTCCACCGGGGGCGCCGCACCCACCGCCGGGGCGCCTCAGCCCACCCCGGCGTGCGGGGTAAGACCGCCGGTGCCCCGGCCCGAGACGACCGGCCGCCGGCCGCCGGCATGGAGCGGGTCCGCGGCCCCGGAAAGGCCGAAGTCCCCCGCGGCGCCGCGGGAGACGGCGGCCTTTCCAAGGGCCGCGTTCTCCTCCCGGCAGAAACGAATCTGGCCATCTTCCATGGACCCCACCTCCCTGTCGGACCTCTCCACGCGGGCGATGCCCTCGCACCGCCCCTTGAACCGCGGAAAGGGGAAACGAACTCTCGTGATCGACGGCCAACACGGGCACCCTTCGGGCCCATCCTGTGTATGGCGGAGATTATGGACCGCCCCCCCGGCGCCGTCAAGGCTGTGCGGTGACTTCGTATGCACCGGGGCGGTGACTTCTTTCGTATTCAATTTTCTATGTATTAATTTTTGTTTATTCTTTTTTTACATTTTCCGCTTGAACATGTAGGTTTTTATAGATACCATGGTTGCCAGTTTCCGAGACCCGACATGAAAAACATCAAGGAGGAGATGGATGGACGCGAAAAACCTGAAGGATGAACTCAAGGTCCTCAAGCGCCTGGGCACGGCGAAGGTGGCCGGCCTCGTCTGCAACAAGAAGGCCCCGGTGACGCTCCGGATCGAGGTGGAGGTCCCCCAGGACCAGGTCGCGGACGTGGTCGCCGCCCTGGACCTCGAACCCACCGACCGCCTCAGGTCCGCACTCGAGGCCATCCTCCGGGGGTTCAAAAAGGCGGAGCACCGGGGCTGAAGCCCCAGGCATGCCGTAAGGAGGAGAGACCATGCCGGACATCAAGGACGAACTCGCCGTCCTCAAGCGGCTCGGGGTGGCCAAGGTGGCCGGCCTCGTCTGCAACAAGGACGCCCCCCTGTCCCTCCGGATTGAGGTCGAGCTCCCGGAAGATCGGGTGGAAGACGTGGTCGCCGCCCTGGACCTCGAACCTACCGAGCGCCTCAGGTCCGCACTCGAGGCCATCCTCCGGGGCGGCGGGCGCTAGGCCCCCGACGCCGAGGCACGTGCCCCCGCATTCCGACGAACCGGCACCGGCCACGGCCGCCGGGGCCCCCGAGGTCTGGGGATACATCGCCGAAGTCTTCCGGCGGGACCTCCATCTCTTTGAAAGGGCGGGCGGGTGGGTGGCCTACGGAACCACGAGCGGTGTCCTGCGCCGGGTGCCCTCCCGCCATGCGGAGGCGCTCCACGCCCTCTGCGACCCCGGCCAAGCGCTCGCCCCGGCATGGGACGGCCCCCTCCGGGCCCCGGAGACCCGGGAGTGGCTGCTGGAGCTCTTCGGCGAAGTCTACCGGCGCCGGGTCGTCGAACAACCCCTGACGTCCCCGGTCTCCGTCCAGCTCGTCCTCGCCGAGGCCTGCAACCTCCGGTGCACCTATTGCTACGGTGCCTACTATGAAAGGCGCCCCCGCCGAGCCCTGATGCCCCCGGAGGTCGCCCGCCGCGCCGTGGACTTCGCCGTGGCCCTGGGCGCGAAGGATATCGGCCTCTTCGGCGGGGAGCCCCTCCTGAACCTCCCGGCCATCCGCGCCGTGCTCGATCACGCGCGGGCCGCCGGCCATGACCTGGCCTACGGGATGACCACCAACGCCACCCTGGTGACCGACGACATCGCGGCCATGCTGGCGGCCCACGGCGTCCGCGTATCGGTGAGCATCGACGGCCCCCCGGAGGTCCACGACCTGACCCGGCCCCACCCGGACGGCCGGGGCAGCTTCGACGACGTCCTGGCGGGCATCCGCCGCCTCGAGCGCCACCGCTGCCTGGACATGCTGGAGATGACGTACAGCCGCCGCCATCCGCCGGAGCTGAAACCCATCCTGGCCTACCTGGCGGGCTTCACCGGCCGCCTGAGCTGCACCTGCGTGGAGGGCCGGCAGAGCGCCCGCTTCGCGGACGACATCGTGAGCGGCGACCGGCTCCGGCGCTATTACGCCGAGATGCTGGACTTCTTCTTCGAGACCCGGGCCCGCGGCGAGGACATCGCCATCGGCGGCATCAACGAACTGATCGAGGCCGTCACGGCCCCCACCCGGATCCGCCGCGCCTACCTCTGCAGCGGCATCATGAACCGGATCGCCATCGGCCCGGACGGCACCGTCTATCCCTGCCCGGAGACCATGCAGCCCGCCTACGCCATGGGAAACGTCATGGAGGCCCCCTCGCCCGCCGCCTTCGAGGCCCGGCGCCGCGAGGTCCTCGACCGTCTCCGGAAGGGCAACCTCGCCCGGAAGTGGTTCGCCAACCTGACCGACGTCTGCGCCGCCCGCCTGGCCCCGAGACGGCACGGCGGCTGGGACCTCGAAGACGAGACGGCCATCGGCCTGGCCCTGGAAGACGTCCTCTACCGGATCGCCGCCACCGGCCCCGGCCTCACCGCTGCCTGAGGCGGCGGCCGGGGCCCTCAGAGGAACCGCCCCCGGCCCCGCCGCTCCAGCTCGGCCACGAGGCGCGGGAGGTCGTCGATCCGGTCCCGCGGGCACACGAGGACCGCCTCACCCACCACGGCGACCACGAGGTCCCGGACCCCCAGGGCCGCCACGAGCCGCCCCGCCTCCACGTGCACCGTGAGCCCCGCCGCGTCGAGGAGCACCGCCTCGCCCCCGCCCAGGAGGGCGTTCCCCGACGGGTCCCGGCCCGCCATCTCGCGGAGCCCCTCCCAGAGCCCCACGTCGTGCCAGTCGAAGTCCGCCTCGAAGACCACGAGGTTGTCCGCCTGCTCGAGGAGGGCCACGTCCAGGGAATCGGGCGGCAGGGCCGCGTAGGCCGCCTCGAGCCCGGCGGCCGGCCCCCCCAGGGCGGCGCGGAGCCCCCCGAGGGCCGCGGCGAGCGCCGGCGCCCGGCGCTCCACCGTCTCGACGAGGACGCCGGGCCGGAAGAGCGCCATCCCCGCGTTCCAATAGTGCCGGCCGGAGCGCAGGAAGGCCTCGGCCTCGGCCCGGCCGGGCTTCTCGTGGAAGGAGGCGGCCCGGTGACACGGGACGCCGCTGCAGGTGCCGAGGCACGCCGCCGTCTCGACGTAGCCGAAGGCCGTCTCGGGCCGCCGGGGCCGCAGGCCCACGGCCACGATGTCCGGGTGGTCCGCGGCCCACCGGAAGGCCGCATCGAGCACCCGCCGGAAGGCCGCCGCGTCTCCCACCACGTGGTCCGAGGGCAGGACGGCCAGGACCGCCTCCGGGTCGCGCCCCATCACCGCCAGGGCCCCGAGGAGCACCGCGGCGGCGGTCCCCCGGGGACAGGGCTCGAGGAGGAGGTGCTCCTCCGGGAGATCCGGGACCTCGCGGTGCACCTCGCCGGCCATCCAGGGCTTGGCCACGACCCAGAGGCGCTCGGGGGGCACCAGGGGCCGGACCCGGTCCACGGCGGCCTGGAGGAGCGTCCGCTCCCCCCCGCCGAGGCGAAGGAACTGCTTCGGCCGGGCCCGGCGGCTCAGGGGCCAGAGCCGGGTACCCGTCCCCCCGGCGAGGACGAGGGCGTGGCGGCGGGCGCTCACGGCCCCGCCCCGCCGCCGCGCAACCCGGCCAGCACGGCCAGGGCGGCCACGGCCGCCGTCTCGCCGCGGAGGATGCGGGGACCGAGGCCGGCCGGCACGAACCCCGCCGCCTCGACCCGGGCGGCCTCGCCCGCCTCGAACCCGCCTTCCGGGCCCACGAGCACCGCGCACGGCAAGGGCCGCCCCAACTCCGCCCAGGCCCGGGCCAGGGGCCGCCCCCCGCCCTCCCACAGGAAGAAGCGCCCGGGGAGCCCGGCGCAGGCGGCGAGAGCCGCCTCCAGCGGCGCCACCGGGGCCACCTCGGTGACCCGCCCCCCCCGGCACTGCTTGAGGGCCTGGCGGGCCAGCCCCCGCCACCGCTCCAGCCGGGCCCCGGCCCGGCTCGAGTCGAGCCGGACCACGGTGCGCGCCGTCACCACCGGCTGGAGGCGGGCCGCCCCCAGCTCGGCGGCCTTCTGGACGAGCCAGTCCATGGCCTCCTTCTTGAGAACGGCGACCAAGAGGTGGACCGGGACGAGGTCGTCCACCTCCTCCGCCGGCCCGGCCAGCTCCAGGACCACCCGGGGCCCGTTCCCCCTCCCGGCCCCGATGCGGCGAACCCGAGCCGGGGCGCGCCAGCCCGTGCCGTCGGCGAGATGCACCCGGTCCCCCTCCCGGAGGCGGAGCACCCGCCGCAGATGCACCGCCTCCTCCCCGGCGAGCGCCACCGTGCCGTCCGGGCCCGGGCGCGTCCCCTCGGGGAGGAGGAAGAACCGGGGATGCATCAGGCCCCCTTCACCAGGGAGAGGGCGCACCACTCGTCGCGGCGGGCCTCGCGGTCGATCCGGAAGCCGTGCGCCCGGAAGGCGGCGGCCACCTCGCCCCCCTGCGCCGCAAGAAGCCCCGAGAGAAGGAGCCGGCCGCCGGGACGGCACCGCCCGGCGAGCAGCGGCGCAAGATCCAGGAGGACGTTCCGCTCGATGTTGGCGAGGACGAGGTCGAAGGCGCCGGAGGCCGCATCGGCCGAGCCCCGGACCACCCGGACCACGGCCGCCACGCCGTTGACCCGGGCGTTCTTCCGCGCGGCCTCCACGGCGTCGGGGTCCACGTCCACCGCGGTGACAGCCGCCGCCCCCAGCCGGGCCGCCGCCACGGCGAGGATCCCCGTCCCGGTCCCCACGTCCAGGACCGCCGGCCGCCCGGCGCCTTCCTCTCCGGCCGGCCAGACCGCCTCCAGGAGCTCCAGGAGCAGGGCCGTGGTGGCATGGGAGCCCGTCCCGAAGGCCCGGCCCGGGTCGATCTGGAGGATGACGTCCCCCGGGCGGGGGGCGGCCGCGGCCCAGGAGGGACGGACCAGCCAGCGGCGCCCCACCCGGAAGGGGGCGAAGTCCCGCTTCCATCCCTCGCTCCAGTCCGTCTCCGCCAGTTCCCGGTACGCCGGCGGCGCCCCGGGAAACCCCGGGTACAGCCGCCGGAGGCCGCGGAGGAAGGCCTCGAGGCGCCCCGGGAACCCCCCCGCCCGCTCCGCCGGGGTGAGGTAGGCCCGGACGTCCGCCAGCTCCGGCGGCGCCTCCGGGTCGATCCAGGCCCCGGTCACCACCCCGCGGCCGAGCTCGTCGGCGAGGAAGGCGGCCACGGCCTCCACGTGGGCCGGCGGAACCGCCAACCGGAGCTCGATCCACTTTTCGTCCCCGCGGTTCTTCTCGTCCATGGCATCCCGAGACCGGCCGCGGCCGGTTTTGATTTTTGTGGTGTTCCGGGGTAGAGAAACCGAAAAGAAAGACTGACGGGCCCCGGGCACCCGCGCCCGGGCCGCCCTTCATTTGTACCACGAAACCCGCGCCCATGGCACACCCCTACCACGACCCCGACTACCTCTTTCCGCGCCTCGAGGCCGCAGGCTACCTCGCCCCGGAGCAGACCGCCTCCCTCCGCGCCAAGCTCGCCATCCCCCGGCGGCGGGGCCAGGACCTCGTCCAGTGGATCCACTCCCTCAAGCTCCCCCGGCGGGACGACCCGCTCCGCCCCCTGGAGGAGGCGGACATCCTCGCCCTGGTGGCCGGGGACCGGGGCTGGCGGTTCCGCCGCCTGGACCCCCTGGACCTGGACATGGAGGTGGTGACCCGGACGCTGCCCGCCTCCTTCGCGGGCCGGCGCCTGGTCCTGCCGGTGGAGTGGGACGGCAAGACCCTCGAGGTGGCCTGCTACGACCCCCTGGACGCGGAGCTCCGCCAGGACGTGGAGCGCGCCTGCAAGACCGCCATCCGGCTCTCCGTGGCCCCCAGAGGCGACATCGAGCAGATCATCCGCGAGTTCTTCGGCTTCAAGAAGTCCATCGCCGCGGCCCAGGACCTCCTCCAGGGGCCCTCGGTCGACATCAGCAACCTGGAGCAGCTCATCCGGCTCCAGGGCATCGAGGGGGCCCACTCCGACAAGCACATCCAGCAGGCCGTGGACCACCTCCTCCAGTACGCCATGGAGCAGCGGGCCAGCGACATCCACATCGAGCCGAAGCGCAACGAGTCCGTGGTGCGGCTCAGGATCGACGGCGTCCTCCACGTGGTGCACCGGCTCCCCCGGGTGGTCCACGAGGCCATCTGCTCGCGGATCAAGGCCATCTCCCGGCTCGACATCGCCGAGAAGCGCCGCCCCCAGGACGGCCGCCTCAAGATCGCCTGGAAGGACGACGAGGCCGAGGTCCGGGTCTCCACGGTGCCCGTGGCCTTCGGCGAGAAGATGGTGCTCCGGCTCCAGAGCGCCGACATCCTCTTCCGGAACCTGGAGGAACTGGGCTTCTCCCCGCGCGACCTCGAGACCTACACCCGATTCCTCCAGCACACCTACGGCATCGTCCTCATGACGGGCCCCACCGGGAGCGGCAAGTCCACCACCCTCTATTCCACCCTCCGGCACTTGAACTCCCCGGAGATCAACATCGTCACCGTGGAGGATCCCGTGGAGATGATCCACGAGGACTTCAACCAGATCGCGGTCCAGCCCGCGGTGGACGTCACCTTCGCCTCCATCCTCCGCAACATCCTCCGCCAGGACCCGGACGTCATCATGATCGGCGAGATCCGCGACCTCGAGACCGCCCGCTACGCCATCCAGGCGGCGCTCACCGGACACCTCGTCTTCTCCACCCTCCACACCAACGACGCGGCCAGCGCCGTGACCCGGCTCATGGACCTCGGCCTGCCCTCCTACCTCATCGCCTCGACCCTGCTCGGGGTGGTGGCCCAGCGGCTGGTGCGGATGATCTGCCCCCGCTGCCGCGAGGAGCTCACCGTGCCCGCGGACCAGCTCCGGGCCCTCTCGTGTGAGGTCCCGGACGACCCCGTCCGCATCCTCCGGGGCAAGGGGTGCAGCTACTGCCGGAACACCGGCTACTGGGGCCGGATCGGCATCTACGAGGTGCTCGCCGTCTCGGACGAGATCCGAAAGATGATCCACGACCGGGCCGACGAGATGGGCATCAAGCGCCAGGCCATGAAGGAGGGGATGACGCCGCTCCGGCACGACGCCTGCCGCAAGGTCCTGGAGGGGATCACCACGGTGGAGGAGGTCATCCGGGCCACCGCCACCTGAAGGGCCGGGATTTGAGCCCGCCGCCCCGGGCGGCCGATGAGGGGAGCAGGGAGGGTCGCGGCCATGGCCCCTGGACGTGGCCCCCGCCCATGACCTGATGGACTCGGAACAAGCCACCTGAGCAGCTCGAAGCCGCCACGGATCCGGGATGAACGTCAGCCCCGCCAGCCTTCCCCTCACCATGCCCCGGGTCGCCGGCCAGGGCCCGGAGGCGGAGGTCGCCCACCGGGCCGGTGCGGCGGCGGAGCGCCCCGCCGCCGCGCCGCCCGGTGCCCGCACCCCCGGCGGCGAGCCCCTGGACCGGGCGGAACTCGCCGAGCTCCTCGACCTCCGGAAGCGCGACGCCGAGGTCCGCCGCCACGAGCGGGCCCACATGGCCGCCGGCGGGGCCTACGTCCGGGGCGGGGCCACCTACACCTACCGGACCGGCCCGGACGGCCGCCGCTACGCCGTGGGAGGCGAGGTCCACATCGACGCAAGCCCCGAGCCCGACCCCGAAAAGACCCTCCGCAAGATGGAGACCGTCCGTCGGGCCGCCCTGGCCCCCGCCAACCCCTCGCCCCAGGACCGCGCCGTGGCCGCAGAGGCCGCCGCCCGGGCCGCCGAGGCCCAGCGCGAGCTCATGGCCATCGAGGCGGCCCAGGATTCTTCCCACCAGACCGGCACGGAGTCGGGCGGCGGCCTCCCCCCGGGGTCCATCATCGACCGCCTCGCCTGAGGCCCGGCCTCACCCCGCCTCCGCCTCCAGGGCCTCGAGCGCTTCCATGGCCGATTCCCAGTCCCGGTAGTGGCCCTCGAGCCGGCGCCGCACCGCGTCGTAGGCCCTCTGGGCCTCCCGGGCCGCCGCCCCGTCCCGGTAGAGGCCCGGGTCGGCAAGCCGCGCCTCGAGGCCGGCCTTCTCCGCCTCGGCGGCCTGGATGAGCGCCTCCAGCTCCGCCACCCGACCCCGGAGGGGGGCGGCCCGCCGGGCCAGCGCCCGCCGCGCCTCCGCCGCCGCCCGGCGCAGCGCCTTCCGGTTGCCGGCCGCCGCGGCCTTTCCGGGACCGGCAGGGCCCGGGGCCGCCGCCCGGCCCCGGGTCACCGCCTCGGCCAACCCGCCGGGGAGCTCGTCCACCCGGCCCCCGCGGACGTCCCAGACCCGGGTCACGAGCCCGTCGAGGAAGGCCCGGTCGTGGGAGACCACCACGAAGGTCCCGTCCCAGCCGGCCAGCGCCGCCTTGAGCACCGCCTTGGACGGGATGTCGAGGTGGTTGGTGGGTTCGTCGAGGAGGAGCAGGTTGGCCGGGGAGAGGAGGAGCCGCACCAGGGCGAGGCGGCTCTTCTCCCCGCCGGAGAGGACCGAGACCCGCTTCTCCACGTCGTCTCCCCGGAACAGGAAGGCCCCGAGGAGGTCCCGGACCACCTGCGGCGGGTGCCGATCCGCGACGTCCGCGACGGCCCCGAGCACCGTGGCCCCGCCGTCCAGGGCCAGGACCTGGTGCTGGGCGAAGCAGGCGGGCGCGACCCCGGCGCCGAGCCGGACACGGCCGGCGTCCGGGGATTCGAGGCCGGCCAGGAGCCGGAGCAGCGTGGATTTCCCCGCGCCGTTGGGGCCCACCACGGCCACCCGGTCCCCCCGGTCCACGTAGAGGTCCACGCCGCCGAGGATCTGCCGGCCGCCGTAGCGCTTTTCCAGGCCCTCGGCCTCGAGGACCCGCCGCGCGCACCGGGCGGCCGCCGGAAAGCGGAAGCGCACGGCCGGCCCCTCGGCCGGCGGGGCCTCGGGCCCCTCCCCCATCCGCTCCAGCATCCGGATCCGGCTCTGGACCTGGCGCGCCTTGGTGGCCTTGGCCCGGAACCGCTCCACGAAGCGTTCCGTCTCCCGGACCCGGGCCTCGTGGGCCCGGCGGGCGGCCTCGGCCTGCTCGGCCCGGCGGCGGCGGGCCTCGATCCAGGCGGAGAAGTTGCCGGGATAGACGACGATGCGCCCCGCCTCGAGTTCCAGGATCTTTCCGGCCACCCGGTCGAGGAAGGCCTGGTCGTGGGAGACCGCCACCAGCCCGCACCCCTGGCCCGCCAGCCAGTCTTCCAGCCAGAGGAGGGAGTCGAGGTCGAGGTGGTTGGTGGGCTCGTCGAGGAGGAGGAACCCGGGCCGGGTGAGGAGGAGGCGGGCGAGCTCGGCCCGCATGAGCCAGCCCCCGCTGAACTCCGAGAGGGGCCGGTGGAAGTCCGCCTCCCGGAACCCCAGGCCGGAGAGCACCCGCCCCACCTCGGCCTCCACCCGGTAGTAGCCCGCGGCCTCGAGCCGGGCCGAAAGCACCCCCTGCCGGCGGACGAGCGCCGCCCGCTCCTCCGGCCCCGCCCCCTCAAGGGCGGCGTGGACGCGCTGGAGCTCCGAGGCCGCCCGCCGCAGGTCCTCGAAGGCGGCCGCAGCGGCCTCCCACACCGTCCGGCGCGAGCCTGCCGCCACCTCCTGGGCGAGATAGCCCAGGCGGACGCCAGCGGGCCGGAGGACCCGCCCCGCCTCCGGCTCGACCTCGCCCGCCAGGATCCGGAGGAGGGTGGTCTTGCCGGCCCCGTTGGGGCCCACGAGGCCGGCGCGCTCCCCGGGGCGCACCGTGAAGGTGACGTCCCGGAGGAGCCAGCGGTCCCCCGCGCGGAAGGAGATGCCCTGGACGTCCAGCATCCGCCCAGGATAAACGCCGGCGGGCGGCGGCTCAACGCCCGGCGCGGCCGCCGCGGAGTTGACAGGGACGGGATCCGCCCTTTACAACTGCCGGTGAGACGCCGGCCACCGGCCGGGCCACCGCCATGGACATCCGGATCTACAACACCCTCACCCGCCGCAAGGAGCCCTTCGTGCCCCTGGAACCCGGCCGCGTCCGCATGTACGTCTGCGGCATCACGGCCTACGACCGCTGCCACATCGGCCACGCCCGCTCCGCCGTGGTCTTCGACGCCGTGGTGCGGCACCTGCGCCGGCGGGGCTTCGAGGTCACCTGCGTCCGCAACTTCACGGACATCGACGACAAGATCATCCGCCGCGCCCGCGAGGAAGGCATCGACACCACGGCCCTGGCCGAGCGGGAGATCGCCCACTTCTACGAGGACATGGACGCCCTGGGCGTCCTCCGGGCCGACGTGGAGCCCCGGGCCACGGCCCACATCCCGCAGATCATCGACCTGATCCGCACCCTGGTCGAGAAGGGCCACGCCTACGAGGCCGGCGGCGACGTCTACTTCTCCGTGCGGACATTCCCCTCCTACGGCGCCCTCTCCGGCCGCGACCTCGAGCAACTGCGGGCGGGGGCCCGGGTGGCCGTGGGCGAACGCAAGCAGGACCCGGCGGACTTCGCCCTCTGGAAGGCCAGCAAGCCGGGCGAGCCCGCCTGGGACAGCCCCTGGGGGCCCGGGCGGCCGGGCTGGCACATCGAATGCTCCGCCATGAGCATGGCCTACCTCGGCCCCACCCTCGACATCCACGCCGGCGGCCTGGACCTGAGCTTCCCCCACCACGAGAACGAGCGGGCCCAGTCGGAGGCCGCCACCGGGCGCCCCTTCGTCCGGTACTGGATGCACAACGGGTTCGTGACCATCCGGGGCGAGAAGATGTCGAAGTCCCTGGGCAACTTCGTGACCATCCAGGACATCCTCCGCCGCTACCACCCGGAGGTCCTCCGCCACTTCCTGCTCACCAAGCACTACCGGAGCCCCCTGGACTACGGCCCCGGGGCCCTGGAGGAGTCCCGCGCCGCCGTGGACCGCGGCTACGCCGCCCTGGCCCAGGCCCGTCGGATCGCCGCCCGGCCGGCGGGCAAGAAGCGCCCCTTGGACGACGAGACCCGGGCCGCGGCCGAGACCCTCTCGCGGCTCCCGGAACGCTTCGACGCCGCCATGGACGACGACTTCAACACGGCCCAGGCCCTCGGCGTCCTCTTCGAGGGCGTCCGCGCCTTGAACCGCCTGTCGCTGGCGGGGGAGAAGCGGCCCTCGGCCCTCCTGGCCGAGCCGCTGGCCGCCGGCGCCGAGGCCCTCCAGGCCGCCGGCGGCGTGCTCGGGCTCTTCCGCGAGGACCCGGCCGGGTACCTCCGCCGGCGCGACATCGAGGCCCTCGCCCGGGTCGGCCTCACCGAGGCCGAGGTGGAGGCCGCCGTCCGGGAACGGGCCGAGGCCCGAAAGGCCCGTGACTGGGCCCGCTCCGACGCCATCCGGGACGCCCTGGCGGCCCGGGGCGTCGTGCTCCGGGACGAGCCCGGGGGCGGCACCACCTGGACGGTCAAGGAACCCGGGGCCTGACCCGGCGGAATCATGTTCCCCCGGTGAAGTGCCGAAAAGTTGGTCGAGGCGGTCCGCACGCCGGGCCGGCCCGAGACGCCACCGAGTGCAGGGGGAGCCCATGACCGACGGTGAACGCAGGAAGAACACCCGGGTACCGCTCAAGATCGAGGCGGAGCTCCGCCTCTCCGACGGCACGGTCCACAAGGGCGTCACCGAGAACATGAGCTTCGGCGGCACCTTCCTCAAGTGGCCGGGCCTTGCCGGGATCTCGGAGGGCGACCCGTGCGTCTTCGCCCTCGTCCTCCAGCCCGAGCCCCACCCCTGGGTCATCGAGATCGAGTCCCGGGTGATCCACGTCCAGGAAGACGGCGTGGGCCTCCAGTTCCTGAGCGTGGACTACGAGGGCTACCAGAATTTCCGCGATCTCATGGTGAGCGCCACCCCGGACTCCGGCGCCCTGATGGAAGAACTCCACAAGAACCCCGGCCTCGAGGTCCGGCGCTGAGCCGGGCTTTCGAGCCCCCGCCGCGGGTCTGAGGCGCCGGCGAGTCCGCCGGCGGCCATGTACCAGGTCTAGGCCGCGGCACCTCCCGGAGACCGGCGGCGCGGCCGGGCGTCACGGCAACTCCCGCCACCAGGGCGATCCGAGGGAGGCCTCGACCCGGAGGCCCCCGGCCGCGTCCGCCACCAGCCGCCGGCCGGCCTCCACGATGACGGGCGCCCCGCCCCCGGCGGGCGTCACCTCCACCCGGCCATCGAGAACCGCCACCTCCGTCGCCCCCGAGGCCGCCTGTCGGACGGCCACCCGGGTCCCCCGCACGGCCACCACCACCGTGGGCGGCCGAATCTCGACCCCGGGGAGCACCGGCCAGAGCAGGGATGGGCTGCGGTAACCCTTGGAGGCCCGTTCCAGGCGCCCGAGGAAGGCCTCCCAGGCCGCCGCCGCCCGGCGCACGCCCGCGTCCCGGACGAGGTCGGCATCCTCCCGCCACCGCCGGATGTCCTCGGAGACCCGCCGTCGGAAGGCGTCCGCATGCTCAAGGGCCAGGAGGAGCCGACCCCGAAGGAGATGGAAGGTCCGCGCGCCCCCGGCCGCCGCCCCGCCCACCCGGACGGCCGTTCCGCCCCCCAGGGACAAGGCGCCGCGGCCCCCGAGGACCTGGAGCCTCGCGCTGCCGGCCTCGCCGGTGACGATCTCGTCCCCGGGGTGGAGGTCGATCACGGCCCCCTCGGTCACCGGCCCCGCCGGTCCGTCCCCCGTCCGGATGGCGACCTCGCCCGAGACCCGGGTGCAGGCGGCGGCGGACCCGAGAGACGGCCGATCCAATCGCCGGCGCACGGCGGCCAGGGCCTCGTCCAGCCGCTCCAACCGCCGCCGCGACCGGGCCGCCATCTCCGCGTAGGCCGTCTTGGCCCGGGCGGCCTCCGCCAGGGCCCGCGCCGCCAGGGCCGCCGTCCCGGCCTCGCCGGCGGCCGCGGCCGCCTCGCGGAGGGCGGCGGCCCTCGCCTCCGTGGCGGCACAGCGGCGGGCTTCGGCCTCGAGACGGTCGGCCTCGGCGGCCGCCTCGTGCCGGAGGTGCCAGACGTGGGAATACAACCCCAGGAGTTCCGCCCCCGGCGGAAGCTGCACCACCTCCGCAGCCGCGGCCGGCGGGGAGAAGAGCAGGAGGGCCAGGACGGCCCCGGCGAGCCTCACGGCCGATCTCCGCGGGGCGCGGCGGCCCCGCCCCCCGCGCCCCCGGCCTGGAGCCGGGCCTTCAGCTCGGAAAGGCGCCCCACCACGGCGGACCGCTGCTCCCGGAGCGCCTTGTCGTCACGGTCCGCCGCCGCGAGTTCGGACTCGGCCTCCCGGAGCAAGGCCCGCGCCCGGGCCTCGAGGTCCGTGCGGTCCCGGACGGTGCCGTTGCCCCCCGGTCTCCCGGCCCCCGCCGCCTCCCCGGACAGGAGCGAGGCCGCCTCCGCCTTCTTCCGCTCCGCCGCCTGCCGCTGCGCCGCCACATCGGCGAGGCGGCGGTCGATGGCCTCGATGTCCCGGAGGTCCTTCTGGACGGCGGCCATCACCGACCGGTAACGGGCGAGGCCGTCCGCGCCGGCGGGAGAAGGCGCCGGGGGTGCCGGGACGTCGGGCTCCGGCCCGGCGCAGCCCGCGGGCGGCGGGCCTTCGCCCGCCATGACGTCCGCGGCCTGCCGGTCGAGGGCCCGCGCGCGGGCGGCATCCCCCGCCGCCGCGGCACGGAGCGCGGCCGCCGCGAGGCTCGCCGCACACCTGGCCCGGTCCAGCGCCGCGCGCCCCCGGGCCGCCCCGGCCTCGGGGACGTAGAGCCCGAGCCCGTCGGCCCCGGCGCCCTCAACGGGCGGCCCTACGTCCAGCAGGGCGGCCAGCTGCCGGTTTTCCGCCTCCCGGCGCCCGGCCGTCTCGTGCTCCAGCCGCCGCCACCGCTCGGCCCTTGCCGCCCGGGCCTGGGCCGCCAGCCGAGCCGCCTCGGCCGCCCGGGCCTGGGCCGCCGCCTGCCCGGCCGAGTCGTCCGGCGGCGCCAGGGCCGCCTGGAGCGCGGCTCCGATGAACCCCATCACCATCTGCCGGGCGAAGTCCTCGGAACTCCCGCCGGAGACCGGGGGCACCCACGCGCCGCCCCCCGTGGAGGGGCCGCCGCGGTCCACGCACCAGGCCTCGTTCCCGAAAACGTTGAAGCCCTGGTGGGCCGCCATGGCGGCGAGGGCGCTCCGGCACGCGGCCTCGGAGGCATAGTGCCCGTTGTACCGGGAGACGGGGTGCCCCTGCCGGCGGAGCTCGTCCATGAGGGTGGCCGAGTACTCGATCTGCCACTCGGCGAAGACCAGCACCGGCACACACAGGCACAGGACGGCCAGGAGCACCGGGAGAAAGACCGGTCGGGGCCCTGCCGGCGGCTTCATGAGGCGACCTCCTTCCCGCAGGGTGGGTTCGGGGCGGTCACCTCGCGGCCACCGCCCGCTTGAGACCCGCGAGGATGGCCTGGAAGACGGCGATCCGCTGCCGGTAGAGGACGGCCAGCTCGCTGTCCTTCCGGGTGTCGGCCCGCCGGCCCATGGCGACGACCTGCTGCTGGACGCGCTCGTCCGCCAGCTGGGCACGGGCGGTGAGATCCAGCACCGCCTGCTCCATCCGCGTGACCAGGCCCAGGAGTTCGTCCCTGCCGGCGGACGCGAGGAGCCCGGGGAGGGTCTGGTTCTTGGCCTGGACCAACACGGCGTTCCGCCATCGGATCTCGGCCGCTCCGGCCTTCGGCGGCAAGTCGATGAAGTCCTCGATGGGCGGCCGTTCCACCCGCCGGATCACCGCCCGGGCGGGCCGGCCGGCCTCCAGTTCCACGGTGGCGGCGGTGAGCTCGGGCACCCATCGGAGGTAGGCCGTCACGGGCCGCCACCCGCCGTCGGCGCCGCGCCGGGCCACCTCCACGACCTCCACCGTCTGGACGCGACCCTGCCTGAAGAAATCCCGGAAAAATGCCCCGCCTTCCCCCGCCAGTTGGAAGCGCCACGAGGGCGGTTGGCGGAAGAAATAGAGACGGGCCGCCGTCGGCCGGTCCGCGCCCTCCTCGTAGACGTAGGCCAGCCAGGTCCAGTAGGCCGTGCCGCCGACGGTCACCCGCCGGATACGGCGGCGGCGGAAGTCGGCCTCCGCTGCCGCGGCCCGCCCATCGACCTTCCGCACCGCCCCGGCGGCGGCCGCGGCCAGCGCCTCGACCGTCAGGCGGTGCATCCGCTGCCGGGCGACGTCGTTGGAGGAACCGAAGAAGTCCACGGCCCGGGGCAGGTCCGACCGCCCCGGGACGGGGAGAAGCGGCAGGGGGGTGATCCCGCCCCAGAAACCCACGGTGAGGTCGAAGGACCGGGATTCGTCGGAGAGAAACCCCTCCGCCCCCGGGACCCGCACCCGGGCCTCGCAGGTCATCTCGTAGGAATAGGGAAACGGCAGGAGCCCCAGGGTGAAACCGGTGACCATGGCCCCGAACTGGTGGAGTTCGCCGCGGCACGTGACATCCAGGGTCACGGGGAGATCGGTGAAGTCGGTCCCGAAGAGCCCGGGGTAGAGCGCCGCGGCGCGGGTCCGGACGTCGTCGCCGGTGACCTTGTCCACCGTGAACCAGGCCCCCTCCGCCTGTTGCCGGATCCGGAGGCCGGCCACGGCGAACCTGGTACCCCCGGGGGCCTGGACGGCGGCCGCGGCCGGGTCGGGCCGGAGCGTGGAGGCGAAGCGCAGGGAGCCGCATCCCGGGAGCAAGAGGAAGGCGACGACGAGGAGCACGGCGGCCGGTGGGCCTGCGAGCGGGTGACGAAGCATCTCGACCTCCCATGGATTCGGGCGCGGGCGGCGACGACGCGCCCATCTCTTTTCTACACCAACCTCCGCTCCGGCAAAACCCGAACCGAGTTGACGCCCCCGGGGGGAAATGCTATCTAGTTTGGACCCCGAACCCCCCGGAAACGGCGGTGCGCCGGCCCGCCGAGGCGACATGACCTTCCAGGACCTCATACTGAACCTCCAGTCCTACTGGGCCTCCCGCGGCTGCCTCCTCCTCCAGCCCTACGACACCGAGGTGGGCGCCGGGACCTTCCACCCGGCCACCTTCCTGCGCGCCCTCGGCCCCGACCCCTGGCGGGTGGCCTACGTGCAGCCCTCCCGCCGGCCCACCGACGGCCGCTACGGCGAGAACCCCAACCGCCTCCAGCACTACTACCAGTACCAGGTGGTCCTCAAGCCCTCGCCCGACGACGTCCAGGATCTCTACCTGGAGAGCCTCGCCGCCTTCGGCCTGGATCTTCGGGAGCACGACGTCCGCTTCGTGGAAGACGACTGGGAGTCCCCCACCCTGGGCGCCTGGGGGCTGGGCTGGGAGGTCTGGCTGGACGGGATGGAGATCACCCAGTTCACCTACTTCCAGCAGGTGGGGGGCATCGACGTCCACCCCGTCTCGGTGGAGATCACCTACGGTCTCGAGCGGATCGCCATGTATCTCCAGGGCGTGGACAACGTCTACGACCTCGCCTGGAACGGCGAGGTCACCTACGGCGAGGTCCACCACCGGGGCGAGGTGGAGTTCTCCCGCTACAACTTCGAGGCCGCCGACGTCGCCATGCTGCGCGAGGCCTTCGACCGGCACGAGGCCGAGGCCCGGGCCCTGCTCTCGGCGGGTCTCGTCCTCCCCGCCTACGACCAGTGTCTCAAGTGCTCCCACACCTTCAACCTCCTCGACGCCCGGGGGGCCATCAGCGTGGCGGAACGGACGGCCTACATCGGCCGGGTCCGGCACCTGGCCCGGGGTGTCGCCCGGGCCTACGCGGGGGCGGACGGCCCGCCGGAGGCCGCCGCGCCGTGAACCGCCGACCGCTCCTCTTCGAGATCGGGACCGAGGAGCTCCCCGCGGGCTTCCTCCCGGGGGCCCTCGAGGCCCTCGAGGACCTCGCCCGGCGGGGCCTTGAGGCGGCCCGCCTCGCCCACGGCCCGGTCCGGACCCTCGGGACCCCGCGCCGCCTCGCCCTCTTCGTGGACGGCCTCGCCGAGGCCCAGGCGGACCTGGAGGAGCGCCTCACCGGCCCGCCCGCCGCGGCGGCCTTCGACGGGAAGGGACGCCCCACCCGGGCGGCGGAGGGCTTCGCCCGCAAGCACGGGGTGGACGTCTCGGCCCTCTCGGTGGAGGAGACGGACCGGGGCGCCTACGTGGTGCTGGACCGGCGGGTCCCGGGGCGGCCCGCCCTGGAGGTCCTGCCCGGGATCCTGGCGGGCCTGGTGACGGCCCTCCCCTTCCCGAAGACCATGCGGTGGGGGGCGCACGACCTCCGCTTCGCCCGGCCCATCCGGTGGCTGGTGGCCCTCTTCGGCGACGACGTGGTCCCCCTCGCGCTGGCCGGGGTCCGCTCCGGGCGGGAGAGCCGGGGGCACCGCTTCGCGGCCCCGGGGCCGGTGGCCGTCGCCGCGGACCTCGAGGCCTACCGGACCGCCCTCGCCGACCGGTTCGTGACGGCCGACCCGGCCGACCGGCGGGCCCGGGTGCGCGAGGCCGCAGAGGCGGCCGCGGCGGCCCGGGGCGGCCGCCTCCTCCCCGACCCCGAGCTCATCGACCTCAACGCCGACCTCACCGAGTACCCCGTGGCCGTGTGCGGGGACTTCGACCGCCGGTTCCTGGAACTTCCGAGGCCGGTCCTGGTCACCGCCATGCGGGAACACCAGAAGTACTTCGCCGTGGTGGACGAGGCCGGGGACCTGCTCCCCCACTTCGTGGCCGTGAACAACACGCCCTCCCCGCGGCCGGAACTGGTCACCCGGGGGCACGAGCGGGTCCTCCGGGCCCGGCTCGCCGACGCGGCCTTCTTCTTCGAGGAAGACCGGCGCCGGCCCCTCGAGGCCTACGTCCCGGGCCTGGCGGACGTGGTCTTCCACGCCCCCCTGGGCTCCATGCTGGACAAGACCCGCCGGGTGGAGGCCCTGGCCCGCTTCGTCGCCCGGCGGCTGGACCCCGCCGCCGAGGCGGGCGCCGCCCGCGCCGCCCGCCTCGCCAAGGCCGACCTCCTCACCGAGATGGTGGGGGAGTTTCCCACCCTCCAGGGGATCATGGGCCGGGAGTACGCCCTCCTCTCCGGGGAAACGCCCGAGGTGGCCGACGCCATCCGGGAGCACTACCTCCCCGTCCGGGCCGGCGGGGAACTGCCGGCCGGAGCCGCCGGGGCCGCGGTGGCGCTGGCGGACAAGGCCGACACCGTCTGCGCCACCTTCGCCATCGGGCTCCAGCCCTCCGGGACGGCGGACCCCTACGGGCTCCGGCGCCTGGCCCTGGGCGTGATCCGGATCCTGGAGGACCGATCCCCCCCGCTCCGCCTGGACGAGCTGGTGGACGCGGCCCTCGCGGGGCTGCCGGAGGGGCTCGGGGCCGACCTCGACGCCGTGCGGCGGGAGGTCCTCGACTTCTTCCGCGCCCGCCTCGTCCACGAGCTGGCGGGCCGCGGCCACCCCGCCGACACCGTGGAGGCCGCCGTGCGCTGCGGATTCGAGGATCCCGCCGACTGCCGCCGGCGGGTGGAGGCACTGGAGGCGGTGCGGGGCCGACCCGAGTTCGCCCCCCTGGGCACGGCCTTCAAGCGGGTGATGAACATCCTGAAGGACTTCCAGGGCGGCGGGCTCGACCCGGAACGGCTCGCCGAGCCCGCGGAGCGGTCCCTCCACGAGGCCCTCTCGGGCATGGAGGCCGAAGTCCGTCAGCGGTTCCATGACCGCGACTACGAGGCCGGCCTCGTCCGCCTCCTCGACCTCAAGCCCCACGTCGACCGCTTCTTCGACGAGGTGATGGTCATGGCGGAGGACCCCGCCGTGCGCCGGAACCGCCTGGCGTTGCTCCGGCGCATCGCGGACCTCTTCCTGGCGGTGGGCGACCTCTCCGCCATGGCCGCCGGCTGACGCGACAGCCGCCGTGAAGGTCCGCATCGCCAGGGTGGCCGGCTTCTGCATGGGCGTCCGCCGGGCCATGGACATGGCCCTGGCCGCCTCCCGGGACGCCGCCGGTCCCGTCTTCACCTACGGCCCCCTCATCCACAACCCCTCCGCCCTGGCCCTCCTGGAGGCCCGGGGCATCCACGTCCTCCGGGAGATCCCGGAGCGCGGGGAGGGGACGGTGATCATCCGCGCCCACGGCGTCCCGCCGGAGGAAAAGGCCCGGCTCGCCGCCGCGGGCTTTCGCATCCTCGACGCCACCTGCGGCCGGGTGGTCAAGGTCCAGATGATCGTCCGGCGCCACGCCGAGGCCGGCGACACCTGCCTCCTCGTGGGGGACCCCGGCCACCCCGAGGTGGTGGGCATCCTGGGCCACGCCGGCGGCCGGGGCCGCCTCGTGAGCACCGAGGCGGACATCGAGGCCCTGGAGGATCCCGGCCCCTACATCGTGGTGGCCCAGACCACCCAGGACCGCGAGCGCTTCGAGGCCTGGTCCCGGCGCATCCTGGCAAGGTTCCCCGGCGGGCGCGTCTACAACACCATCTGCCACTCCACCCACAAGCGACAGGCCGAGGTCCGGCGCCTGGCCGCCGAGTGCGACGCCGTGGTGGTGGTGGGCGGGCGCCAGAGCGCCAACACCCGGCGCCTGGCCGAGATCGCCGAGGAGACCGGGCGGGCGGCCTTCGCCGTGGAGACGGACCGCGACCTCGACCGGGCCGCCCTCTCCCGCTTCCGGCGGGTGGGGGTCACGGCGGGCGCCTCCACCCCCAACTGGATCATCAACCGGGTGGTCCGGGAGATCGAGGCCCTGCCCGGCCGGCACGAGTCCGCCCTCCGCCGGCTCCTCTACCGGGCGGTCCGGTTCCTGCTGGAGTCCAACGCCTGGACCGCGGCCTGCGGCGCGGCGCTGGCCTGGGCCGCCGCCCGGGTCCTCGGCCGGCCCGGCGTCCTCCCGGCGGCGCCCCTGGCCGCGGCGGGGTTCGTCTTCGCCGTCCACACCCTCTACCGGCTCCTGGACCATGAGGCCGGCCGCTACAACGACCCCCTCCGGGCCAGGTTCGTGAGCCAGCACAAGGGGTTCATGGCCGCGGCCTCCGCGGCGGCCCTGGCCGGGGCCCTGGCCGCGGCGGCGCACCTGGGCCGCCTCGCCCTGCCCTTCCTCCTCTCCCTGGCCGGCCTGGCCGCGCTCTACTGCGCCCAGCTCCTCCCCGCCGTCCGGCGCCACCGGCTCGCCCGTCACGTCCCGGGCTCCAAGGCCCTCCTGGTGGCCCTGGCCTGGTCCTCCGTGGCCGTGCTGATGCCCGGGGACGCCTGGCGGCCCCCCTGGAACGGCGAGGTCCTGGCCGTCTTCGGCCTGGCCGCCGTCCTGGTCTACATCCGCTCGGTGCTCCTCGAGATCCTGGACGTCCAGGGCGACCAGATCGTGGGCCTCGAGACCCTCCCCGTCCTCGTCGGGGAGAAGCGGGCCCTGCTCCTGGTCCGCCTCCTGGCCGTGGCGCTGGCCCTGGCCGCGGCCGGACCGGTGCTGGCCGGCCTCGCCCCCCGCCGCCTCCTGGCCTTCGTTCCGGCCGCCGCCTACCTCCTGGCCCTCACCATCCCCTTCGAGAAGCGGCGCATGGGCCAGAACCTCCGGCTGGAGGCCGCCACGGAAGGCGCCTGCCTGGTGCTCCTGGCCGCCGCCCTGGCCCCCCTCTCGCCTTGACCCGGAAGGGGCCGAAGAGCGGCGGGCGGACCGTCCCCGCCATCCACGCCCGGGGGCTCGCCCACCACAACCTGAAGGGGATCGACCTCGACCTCCCCCTCCACCGCGTCATCGTGGTGACCGGGCCCTCCGGGGCGGGAAAGTCCACCCTGGCCTTCGATACCCTCTACGCCGAGGCCCAGCGCCGGTACGTGGAGACCTTCTCCCCCTACGCCCGCCAGTTCCTGGAGCGGCTCCCGCGGCCCGAGGCCGCCGAGCTCTCCAACCTGCCCCCGGCCGTGGCCATCGGCCAGGCCAACCCCGTCCGGAGCGCCCGGTCCACCGTGGGGACCCTCTCCGAGGCGACCTACCCGGCACGGCTCCTCTTCCACCGGGCCGCCGTCCTCCACTGCCCGGGATGCGGGCGCCCCGTGGCGGACGAGGGACCCGGGGACGTCTGGCGGGCGGTGGCCGAGGCCGCCGCCCGGGGCGGGCGCGGCGCCGTCGTGCTCACCGCCGAGGTGGCGGCCGGCGCCGCAGCCGAGCTGGCCCGCCTGGGATACCACCGGGAGCTCATCGGCGGCGAGGTCCGCGAGCTCGGGGACGGGCCGGGGCCCCGCCAGGTCGTGGTGGACCGGTTTCCCCTGGAGGCCGCCCGGCAAGAGCGCGTCCTCGACTCCGCGGAGCAGGCCTTCGCCCTGGGCGGCGGGCGGATGCGGCTCCGCCTCCCGGACGCCCCGCCCCGGGCCTTCAGCCGGGGCCGCCACTGCGCCCGGTGCGACCGGAGTTTCCCCGCCCCCGTCCCCGCCCTCTTCTCCTTCAACAGCCCCGCCGGGGCCTGCCCCGCCTGCCAGGGGTTCGGCCGGGTGACCGGCGTGGACTGGGACCTGGTGGTCCCGGACCCGTCCTTGTCCGTGGCGGCGGGGGCGATCCGGCCCCTGGAGAACTGGCCGGAGGAGAAGGCGCAGCTCCTCGCCTGGCTCCGCCGGCGGGGCGTCCCGGAGGACACCCCCTGGAACCGCCTCGACGAGGCCACCCGGGCGGCCGTCCGGGAAGGCGACGGCGACTGGCCCGGCCTCCGGGCCTACTTCGACTGGCTCGAGGGCAAGCGCTACAAGGCCCACGTCCGCATGTGGCTCGCCCGGTACCGGGCCTACCGGACCTGCTCCGCCTGCGGCGGCCGCCGCTTCCGGGAAGAGACCCTCCGCTACCGGCTCGGCGGGCGCACCATCGCCGACTTCTACGCCCTCCCCCTGGACGAGGCCCTGGAGTGGGTCCGCGGCCTGGCCCCCGGGCTCTCCGGCGACGCCGCCGCCGAGCGCCTCCGGGACGACCTCGAGCGGCGTCTCGACACCCTCTGCCGGGCCGGCCTCGGCTACCTGGCGCTGGACCGGCAGTCCCGGTCGCTCTCCGGCGGCGAGGTGGCCCGGGTCTCCCTGGCCCGGGCCATCGGGACCGACCTATCGGAGACCCTCTACGTCCTCGACGAACCCACCACCGGGCTCCACCCCGTGGACAACCGGCGGCTCCTGGACCTCTTCCGCGCCCTGGTGGAGCGCGACAACACCGTCCTCGTGGTGGAACACGACCCGGTGGTCGTGAAAGGAGCGGACCTGGTGGTGGCCCTCGGGCCCGGATCGGGCGAGGCGGGCGGCCGTCTCGCCTATCTCGGGCCGCCGGGGCGGCTCCGGGAGCCCCGGGCCGCCGCCCCGGCGCCGCCCCCCGCCGCCGTGCCGGCGCCGCCGGGGGGAGCCATCGAGGTGCTGGGCGCCGCCGAGAACAACCTCCGGGACCTCGACGTGGCCTTTCCGCTGGGCCGCTTCACGTGTCTCACCGGGGTCTCGGGCTCCGGCAAGTCCACCCTCCTCGAGCTGGTCCTCCACCGGGGCCTCCTCCGCCTGAAGGGCCTCCCCACGGAGCCCCCGGGCCGGTTCCGCGAGATCCGGGGGGCCGGGGCGGTGGACCGGGTGCACCTCGTGAACCAGGCCCCGCTGGGGCGCACCCCCCGGGGCTGCCCGGCCACCTACCTGGACCTGCTCACCCCCGTCCGGCGCCTGCTGGCCGCCACTCCGGCGGCCCGGGCCGCCGGGCTCGGGCCCGGGGCCTTCTCCTTCAACACGGCCGGCGGACGGTGCGAGGCCTGCGCCGGGCAGGGGGTGGAATGGGTGGAGATGCAGTTCCTTCCGGACGTCGCCCTCCCCTGCCCCGCCTGCCGCGGCCGGCGGTTCGGCGCCGAGGTCCTGGCCGTGCGCCACCGGGGTCGGAACATCGCCGACATCCTGGACCTCACCCTGGACGCGGCGGCCGAGGCCCTCCCGGAGGTGCTCGGCCGGTCCGGCCCCCTCGCCGCCGCCCGGCAGCTCGGCCTCGGCCACCTGCGGCTGGGCCAGCCGCTCAACACCCTCTCGGGCGGGGAGGCCCAGCGGCTCCGGCTGGCCCGCTCCCTGGGATCGGCGGGCGCCGCCCGGGACCTCTACCTCCTGGACGAGCCCTCGGCCGGGCTCCACCCCCGGGAGGCGGCCCGGCTGGCCGAGGCCCTGCGGCGGCTCACCGCCGCCGGCCACACGGTGGTGGCGGTGGAGCACGACCTCGAGCTGGTCCGCCGGGCGGACTGGGTGGTGGACCTGGGGCCGGGGGGCGGCGCCGCCGGGGGACGACTGGTCTACGCCGGGCCGCCGGGGGACCTGGCCGGCCGCGCCGGGTCCGCCACCGGCGCGGCCCTGGCCGCGGCGGCCTCGCCGCCCCCCCGCCGGCCGCGCCGGAGACCCCGGCAAGGCACCCGGCGGGCCATCCGGATCCGCGGCGCCCGCCATCACAACCTCCGGGACCTCGACGTGGACATCCCCCGCGGCCGGCTCGTGGTGATCACCGGGGTCTCGGGCTCCGGGAAGTCCTCCCTGGCCTTCGACGTGGTCTTCTCGGAGGGGCAGCGGCGCTACGTGGAGGGGCTCTCCTTCTACATGCGCCAGTTCATCCGCATGTACGAGCGGCCCGAGGTGGACCGGGTGACGGGGCTCACCCCCACCGTGGCCATCGAGCAGCGGACGAGCCGGGCCGGGCCCCGCAGCACCGTGGCCACCCTCACGGAGGTGGCCCACCACCTGCGGCTCCTCTACGCCAAGGCCGCCCGGGCCTTCTGCCCCGGCTGCGGCCGCCCCCTGGAGGCCATGGACCGGGAGACCCTCCACCGGCGGATCCGGGAGGAGGCCCGGGGCGAGGCCCGGCTCCTCGCCCCCCGGGTCCGGCGCCGCAAGGGCTGGCACCGGCCGGTGGTGGAGGCGGCGGTGCGGGCCGGGCTCTCCGAGGTCCGGGTGGACGGGGTGCTCCACCGGGTGCCGCCCCCGCCGCCGCTCTCCCGCCACGGCGTCCACACCGTGGAGTGGGTCTTCGGCCCCTTCACCCCGGGGGTGCTGGCCCCGGACGCGCTCCGCGACCTGGCGGACGCGGCGCTGGCCGCCGGCGGCGGCGAGCTGGTGCTCCTCGACGCCGCCGGGGAACGCCGGCTCAGCCTCCACCATGCCTGCCCGGACTGCGGGCGCGCCCTCCCGGACCCGGACCCCCTCCTCTTCTCGTTCCACACCCCGGCCGGGGCCTGCCCGGACTGCGGCGGGCTCGGCCACCCGGAGGGAAAGGAGATCCCCTGCCCCGCCTGCGGCGGCTCCCGCCTCTGCGCCGAGGCCCGCGCCTGGCGGCTCGGCGGGCTGGGCCTCGACGCGCTCTCCGCCATGGAGATCGGCGAGGCCCGCCGCGTGCTGGCGGACTGGCTCGAGATCCCCCCGTGGGACGAGCGCCTCGACCCCGTGGGCCGCCCCCTGGCCCGGGAGGCCCTCCGGCGTCTCGAGTTCCTCGAGGCGGTGGGCCTCGACTACCTGCCCCTGGACCGGGGCGGCGACACCCTCTCGGGCGGCGAGGCCCAGCGGCTGCGCCTCGCCGCCCAGGCCGGCTCGGGTCTCTCCGGGCTCACCGTGGTGCTCGACGAGCCCACCATCGGCCTCCACCCCTCGGACACCCGCCGCCTCGTCGCCGCCCTGCGGGACCTTCGGGACCAGGGCAACACCGTGGTGGTGGTGGAACACGACGAGGAGACGCTGCTCGCCGCCGACTGGGTCCTGGACCTCGGCCCCGGCGGGGGGCGGGACGGGGGCCGCCTGGTGGCCCAGGGCCCCCCGGGGCGCATCCGCCGCAGCCGGGCCAGCGCCACCGCGGCGGCGCTCCGAAGCCCCGGCCGCCACCGCCTGGCCGGCAAGGACCGGCCGGCGCCCCCGGAACGCCGCCTCCGAATCCGGAACGTCCGCCACCGGAACCTCCGGATCCCCGAGCTCGAGATCCCCCTCGGGGCCCTGGTGGCGGTCACCGGGGTGTCGGGATCCGGCAAGACCACCCTGGTGGAGGAGGTCCTCCGGCCCGCCGTGGAGGCCCGGGGCTCGGGGCGGGCGGCCGACGGGGTCGCCGGGGCCGAGGCCCTGGCCCGGGTCGCCGTGGTGGACCATGCGCCCATCGGCCGGACGCCCCGTTCCTGCCCCGCCTCCTACGTGGGGCTCCTCGGGGTGATCCGCTCGCTCCTGGCCCGCGTGCCCGCGGCCCGGGCCCGGGGCTACGGGGCCGGCCGCTTCTCCTTCAACGTCCGGGGCGGGCGATGCGAAGACTGCGAGGGCCGCGGCAGCCGGCGGGTCCGCCTCGGCATCCTCCCCGACGTGGACGTCACCTGCGAGACCTGCGGCGGGCGCCGCTTCCGCCCCGAAACCCTGGACATCCGCTACCGGGGGCGGAACATCCACGACATCCTCTCCATGACCTTCGAGGAGGCGGCGGAGTTCTTCGCGGCGGTGCCCCCGATCCGCCGGACCGCCGAGACCGTGTGCCGGCTCGGGCTGGGCTACCTCGTCCTCGGCCAGCCGAGCCCCACCCTCTCCGGCGGCGAGGCCCAGCGGATCAAGCTGGCCAAGGAACTCGGCGCCCCGATGCGGCGGCCCGCCCTCATCCTGCTGGACGAGCCCACCACCGGGCTCCACATGGCGGACACGGCCCGCCTGGTGGACCACCTCCAGTGCCTCGTGGACCGGGGCCACACCGTGGTGGTGGTGGAACACAACCTCGACGTGATCGCGGCCGCGGACTGGATCGTGGACCTCGGCCCCGGGGGCGGGGCCCGCGGCGGGCGGCTCTGCTTCGCCGGGCGTCCCCGCGAGCTGGCCGACCCGGGGGTGGACACCCCCACGGCCCGGGCGCTGCAAGCCTACCTGGCGGGCGGCCCGCCGGACGCCGGGGCGGACCGGCGCGCCACCCGGCCGGATTAATGGACAGGCCGGGCGGGTTCCGATATAAAGAAGACGGTACAAAGGGATCCCACTCTCCACCGCCATGCCCCAGCCCAGCGACGCACACCCGAGCGGCCCCATCAAGGTCCTCCTCATCGAGGACAACCCGGTGGACTCCATCCTCATCAAGGAGATGCTGGAGATCGCCGGGGCCGGCCTCTTCGTCATGGAGTGCGCCGACCGTCTCTCCATGGGGCTCGAGCGCCTGAAAGGCAACGACGTGGACGTGGTCCTCCTGGACCTCACCCTGCCCGACAGCGAGGGGCTCGAGACCTGCATCCGCGCCCACATGCACGCCCCTGGGGTCCCCATCATCGTGCTCACCGGTCTCGACGACCACGACATCGCCATCCGCTCCCTCCAGGAAGGGGCCCAGGACTACCTGGTCAAGGGCCAGGTGGACAGCACGCTGCTGGCCCGCTCGCTCCGCTACGCCATCGAGCGGGAGAAGCTGGTCCGCCGCCTCCACGAGGCCATCGACCAGATCAAGACCCTGCGGGGGCTCCTCCCCATCTGCGCCGCCTGCAAGAAGATCCGCGACGACCAGGGCTACTGGACCCAGATCGAGGACTACCTGGCCCGCCACTCCGATGCCGAGTTCTCCCACGGCCTCTGCCCGGAATGCGCCCGCGAGATCTATCCCGAGGCCTACCGCGAACGGCACCCGGAGGAGGACGAGGACTGACCCGCCGGCCCCGCCCCGTGCCCGAGGCGCGATGAACGGGCAGGACGTGGTGCAGGCCGGCCTCCTGGTGCTGGCCGGGGCCGTGGTCGCCGCGGCCGCCTATCTCCTCGCCCTCTACCTCCGCCAGGCGCGCCTCCTGTACCAGCCCACGGCCGCCCTGGCCGCCACGCCGGCGGACGCGGGCCTCGTCTACGAGGATGTCCGCTTCCCCGCCGCCGACGGCACGGCGCTTTCCGGCTGGTATCTGCCGGGCCCGCCGGGCGGTCCCGTGCTCCTCTTCTGCCACGGCAACGCCGGCAACATCTCCCACCGGCTGGAATCGCTCGTCCTCTTCCACCGGATGGGGCTCGGGGTCTTCATCTTCGATTACCGGGGCTACGGCCGGAGCTCGGGCACCCCGGACGAGGCGGGGACCCACCTCGATGCCCTCGAGGCCTGGCGGTGGCTCGTGGAGAGGCGGGGCATTCCGCCGGGGCGGATCGTGGTCTTCGGCCGCTCCCTGGGCGGAGCCGTGGCGGCCCGCCTGGCGGCGGAGGTGCGCCCGGCGGCCCTGGTGGTGGAATCCGCCTTCACCTCCCTGCCGGACCTGGCCGCGGAGCTCTTCCCCCACGTGCCCCTCGTTCGCCGTTTGTGCCGATTCCGCTATAATACCCGGGAGCACCTCCGGCGGGTCCGGTGCCCCGTCTTGGTGGTGCACAGCCCGGAGGACGAGATCGTGCCGTTCCACCACGGAGAGGCCAACTTCGAGGCGGCGACCGGGGACAAGGCCTTCCTCCGCATCACCGGCGGCCACAACGACGGTTTCCTCCGCTCGGGCGCGACCTACACCGCGGGCCTGGCCCGGTTCCTCCACCGGGCGGGGGCCGGCGTCCGGGAGGCCCCGTGAGGCAAACCGCCGGCTGGCCCACCCAGGCCCAGGCCCTCCGGGCCTGCCGCGTCCTCTTCGGACCAGAGGTCCGCCTCTCCCCGGAGTTCCTGCGCCTGCTCTCCCCCGAGGGGCTCAAGGCCGCCTACCGGCGGATGGTGCTGCGCCACCACCCGGACCGGTCGGGCGGCGGGGCGGCGGCCTTTCTCCAGGTCCGGGAGGCCTACACCCTGCTCGACGCCTACCTGACCGGCGGAAACGGCAACGGCCGTGGGCTCCGGCGCCCCCGCGGGGGATCCACGGGCGGCGGCCGGGCGGCGGGCCTCTTCCACAGGGGCCCTGTCCCCCGGCGGCCCTTGCCCCTCGGGCTCTACCTCTACTACCGGGGCCGCGTCCCCTACGAGGCGGTGCTGGAGGCCCTGGCGTGGCAGGCCCTCCGGCGGCCGCGGATCGGCGAGCTGGCCGCCGCCCGGGGCTGGCTCACCGCCGCCCAGGTGGCCCGCGTCCTCCGGGCGGCCCGGGCCGGGGGCCGCTTCGGCGAGCGGGCCGTGACCCTGGGGCTCCTCGCCCGGGCCCAGGTCCAGCGCCTCCTGGCGGAGCAGCAGGCCCGGCAGCCGCCCATCGGGACCTACTTCGTGGAGCGGCGCCTCCTCGCCCGGGACGAACTCGAGGCCCTCGCCCGCGACCAGCGGCGTCACAACCGCGGCCTCCGGACCGGCGGACCCGGGCCCCCCGGAGAAGCGTGGAGTGGGCCGCCATGAAGGCCGCGGCACCGCCCTACCGATGGGACCCGGCGGACTATGCCCGGAATTCGGCCTCCCAGGCCGAGTGGGCCCGCGAGCTGATGGAACGGCTCGACCTCCGGGGGGACGAGTGGATCCTCGACGTCGGGTGCGGAGACGGAAAGGTGTCGGCGGCGCTGGCCGCACGGGTCCCGGGGGGACGCGTGACGGGGATCGACGCCTCGGCCGAGATGGTGGCCTTCGCCGCCGCCGCGCATCCCCCCGGCGCCTTCCCGAACCTGGAATTCGTGCGCATGGACGCCCGCCGGATCCGCTTCCGGGAACGATACGACCGGGTCTTCTCCAACGCGGCCCTCCACTGGATCGTCGATCATCGCCCCGTCCTGGCGGGGATCCATGCCGCCCTGAAGCCCTCCGGCCGGGTCCTGGTCCAGATGGGCGGCAGGGGCAACGCCGCCGGGGTGGTGGAGGTCTTGGACGACCTGATGCACCGGGACGAATGGCGGCGGTACTTCTCGGGATTCACCTTCCCTTACGGGTTCCACGCCCCTGAAAACTACGCGCCGCTCCTGTCGGCGGCCGGCTTCGAGATCCGGCGCATGGAACTCCTCACCCGCCACCGGGTCCATGCCGACCTCGACGCCTTCCGGGGCTGGATCCGGACCCAGTGGCTCCCGTACACCAGCCGCGTCCCGGAAGGGCTGCGCCCCCGCTTCATCGATACGGTCGCCCGGGAATACCGGCGCCGGCATCCGGGGACGGGAGAGGCGGTGGTCGTCGAGATGAAACGCCTCGAGTTCGAGGCGGTGCGGCCCTGAACCACCCGGAAGGGCGGCGGCCCGGCCGGGCCGCCGCGATCGCAGGAGGTTCCCCATGAAGGTCCTCGTCCTCTTCTACTCCATGTACGGGCACGTCTACCGGATGGCGGAGGCGGTGGCCGAGGGGGTCTCGGAGGTACCCGGGGCCGAGCCGGTCCTGCGCTGCGTGCCCGAGACCCTGCCCCCCGAGGTCCTCCGCAAGATGGGGGCCGAGGAACCCCGGAAGGCCTTCGCCCACGTCCCCGTGGCCACCGTGGACGAACTGGGCGCGGCCGACGCGGTCCTCTTCGGCACCCCCACCCGCTTCGGGAACATGTGCGGCCAGATGCGCCAGTTCCTGGACGCCACCGGCAGGCTCTGGCAATCTGGGGCCCTGGTGGGCAAGGTCGGCAGCGTCTTCACCAGCACCGCCACCCAGCACGGCGGCCAGGAGTCCACCCTCCTCACCTTCCTCGTGACGCTCCTCCACCACGGGATGGTGATCGTCGGCCTGCCCTACACCTTCCAGGGCCAGATGCGGATCGACGAGATCACGGGGGGCTCCCCCTACGGGGCCTCCACCATCGCCGGCCCGGACGGCAGCCGCTTCCCCTCGGACAACGAGCTGGCGGCGGCCCGGTTCCAGGGGCGGCACGCAGCCGCCATCGCCGCGAAGCTCGCCGCCTGAGGCCGATGGCGTCCGGCGACCGCCCCATGATCGAGGCCCGCGGTCTCGTCAAACGCTACGGCGGAATCCGGGCCCTGGAGGGGGTCTCCTTCTCGGTGCGCCGGGGCGAGATCTTCGGGCTCCTCGGGCCCAACGGGGCCGGAAAGAGCACCACGCTCCGGATCCTCACCCTGCTGACCCGGCCGGACGCGGGCCGGGCCCTCCTCGGGGGACGGGACGTCCGGGCCGACCCGGCGGCGGCCAAGCGCCGCTTCGGCGTGGTGCCCCAGGAGATCAACCTCGACAAGGACCTCGACGCCGAGGAGAACCTCCGGATCTACGCCATGCTCCACGGGGTGGCGGACCGGGAGGCGAAGGTCGAGGCGGCGCTCGCCCGGGCGGGGCTCCGGGAGCGGCGGCGGCAGCGGGTCGGCGAGCTCTCCGGCGGGCTCCAGCGCCGCCTCCTCATCGCCCGGGCCCTGCTGCCCGCCCCGGAGGTCCTCTTCCTCGACGAGCCCACGGTGGGGCTCGACCCCCAGATCCGGCGCGAGATCTGGGACGAGATCCGCGCCGCCCGCCAGGCGGGATGCACCCTGCTGCTGACCACCCACTACATCGAGGAGGCGGAGGCCCTCTGCGGCCGGGTGGGCATCCTGGACCGGGGCCGGCTCATCGCCCTGGACACCCCGGCGGCCCTCAAGCGGCGGATCGGCAGCCACGTCGTGGAGGTGACGGGGGCCGACGGCCGCACCCGGCGCCGGCCGTGCCGGGACGAGGCCGAGGCCCGCCGGGCGGCGGCCGGGGCCGGGGGGATCTCGGTCACCATCCGGCCCGCCAACCTGGAGGACGTCTTCGTGGAGCTGACCGGGAAGAGGATCGCGGCATGAGGGGCTGGTTTCCGGTCTTCTACCGGGAGATGCTGCTCTTCCGGCGCCGGCTGGCCAAGCTCGGCTTCGTGTTCTCGTCCCTCTTCGTCCCCTTCCTCTACCTCCTGGCCTTCGGCCTGGGGCTGGGGCGAAGCGTCCGGCTCCCGGGGGCGGGCGGAAGCTACCTCCACTTCCTGCTCCCGGGCCTCGTGGCCATGAGTTCCATGACCAACGCCTTCAACAGCGTGGCCATCAACCTGAACATGGGCCGGAACTACTTCCGCACCTTCCAGGTCCTGGTCCAGGTCCCCGTCCGGCCCCTGGACGTGGCGGCAGGGGAGATGCTGGCCGGCGTGGTCCGGGGGCTCTTCGCCTCGGGGCTCATCCTGGGCGCCGGGTGGATCCTCGGCGGCCCCTCCCCCGTGCACGTCCCCTTCGCCGCGGCCCTGCTCCTGAACTGCGTGCTCTTCGCCGGGCTCGGCCTGGTGGTGGGCATGGCCACCCGACACCTGGAGGACACCTCCACCTTCAGCAACTTCATCATCATGCCCATGGCCTTCTTCGGGGGGACATTCTTCCCGGTGGACCGGATGCCGGGGTGGCTGGCGCCGCTGGTCCGGCTGCTGCCCCTCACCCACACCAACATCCTGATCCGCAAGCCCGCCATGGACGCCGAGGGTTGGTGCGCCCTGGCGGTGCTCGCGGCCTACGCGGCGGTCTTCACCGCCTGGGGCGCCCGCCTGGTGCGAAACTACAGCGAATAGCCGCGGCGCCGGTCACCGGCCCCGGATCCGCCGAAGCGCCCCATCGAGGGCCGCCTCGTAGGCCTTCCCGTAGCGGAAGGGCACCACGGCGATCACCCGCCGGACCGCCGCGTCCGTGACGGCCAGGCGGGGGCTGACCTGGCCGGCCGCCGGGGACCGCAGGGCGTCCCGGACGAGGGACGGCATGCGCCCGAGGTCGCTTCTCGGGTCCACGTGGACCACCACGGCCGCCGGGGAGAGCCGCTCCGCGGCGAGCCGCGCCGCCTGGGCGCAGAGGCCGCATCCGCCCCGGGTGTCCACGAAGAGGAAGGCCAGGGCCTTTCCCTCGCGCCGGGCCTTGGCGCGGGCCGCGGGCAAGTCCGAGAGGGGCACCACTCCGGACGGGAGGGTGAAGGCCGCCGGCGCGGGGCCGGCGGCCAGGAGCCAGAGGACCGCGGCCAAGGCGGCCGCCCTCATGCCTCCCCTCCGCGGCCCTCCGCCGCGCCCTTCCCGGCGGGGCAGGTGGAGAACCCGAAGGGCGCGTAGGCCGGGCACCAGCCCACCAGCGCCGTGAGGAGGGGCACGAGCCCCACGAGGCCCCACCAGCTCCGGAACCACCAGCCGAGCCCCAGGATGACCAATCCCGCCACGGCCCGAAGGCCCCGGTCCACGCCTCCCATGTTCCGTTTCATGTCGCACCTCCCCTTCGTTGCGGGCCCCCCCCGGCCGCCGCGGCGCCCGGCGGGGCCGCCCCCGGAAACCGCTCACGAGACCGGCGCCTCCGCGTCCAGGGCCGCCCGGACCTCCCGGAGGAGGTCGGCCACCCGGTAAGGCTTCTGGAGGAACCGGTAGCCCCGCTCCCGGATGACGGGCCACTGGGAACGGTGGTCACTGTAGCCGCTGCACATCAGGAAGCGCACCCCGGAGCCGGCGAGATCCTCCGCCAGCTGGAGGCCGCTCCGGTCCGGGAGCACCACGTCGCAGAAGACCAGGTCCACCCGGCCGTCCTCACGCCGGAGGATACCCGCGGCCTCCTCGGCCGAGCCCGCGGCCAGCACCCGGTAGCCCGCCTCGGAGAGGACGGCCGCCGCGAGGGCCCGGACCTCGTCCTCGTCCTCCACCACGAGCACGCACTCCCCCCGGCCGGCGGGCGTCTCCCCGTCGGCGGCATGGGCCGGGATCCCGCCGCCCGCCTCGAAGGTGAAGGCCGGGAGGTAGACCTCGAACGCGCTCCCCCGCCCGAGGGTGCTCCGGACGTCGATCCAGCCGCCGTGCTGCCGGACGATCCCGTAGACCACGGAGAGCCCGAGGCCCGTGCCACGCCCCGGCCCCTTGGTGCTGAAGAAGGGCTCGAAGACGTGCTGGAGGGTCTCGGCGTCCATCCCCTCCCCGGTGTCCGCCACCTCGATACACACGTAGGCCCCGGGGGTGGCGGGCCGGTCCTCCTCCACCCCGGGCCCGGGCCGGTAAAAGTGCCGGCGGGTCCGGATTCGGAGCCGGCCGCCCTCCGGCATGGCGTCCCGGGCGTTCACGGCGAGGTTCATGACCACCTGCTCCACCTGCCCGGGGTCCGCCTTGACCCGGTCCAGGTCGGGGGCGAGGTCGGTCTCGAGGGTCACGTCCTCGCCGATGAGGCGGCGGAGCATCTTCTCCATCTCGCGGATCAGGTCGTTGACGTCGATCACCCGGGTCTCCAGCGGCTGGCGCCGGCTGAAGGCCAAGAGCTGCCGGGTGAGCGCCGCGGCCCGGTCCGCGCCGCGCCGGATCTCGAGCACATCCCTCCGGGCCGGGTGGTCCTCCGGAAGCTTGACCAGGGCGAGTTCCGTGTAGCCGCTCAGGGCGGTGAGGATGTTGTTGAAGTCGTGGGCCACCCCGCCGGCGAGCTGGCCCACGGCCTCCATCTTCTGGGCGTGGATCAGCTGCCGCTGGAGCCGGCGGCGGTCATCCTCCGCCGCCTTCCGGGCGGCGATGTTCTGGAAGATCACCACGGCGCCCACGATACCCCCCTCCTCCACGATGGGGGCGCTCACGTAGTGGACCGGGATGGCAGTCCCATCGCGCCGCCAGAAGACCTCGTCGTCGGCGCGGAAGACCACGCCGTCCCGGAGCGAGGCGAAGATGGGGCATTCCTGCCGGGGATAGGCGGTCTCGTCCGCACGGGCGTGGTGCCAGGTCCCGTGGGCGTCGCGCCCCACCAGGTCCTCCACCTCGTACCCCAACATGTGGGCCGCGGCCGGGTTGGCGAAGGTGAGGCGCCCCTCGCGGTCCAGGCCGAGGATCCCCTCCCCCGCGGACTCGAGGATGAGGGAGAGCCGGCGGCTCAGGTTGTGCAGGGCCCGTTCCGCGGCCTGCCGGTCCCCGATGTCCCGGACCACGCCCTGGACGAGCCGCCGGTCGCCGGCCTCGAAGACGCTGGCGGAGACCTCGGCGGGGAAGGTGGTGCCGTCGGCCCGGAGGAACTCGATCTCGAACCGGACGTGGCCGTCCCGGGCGGTCCGCTCGAGCACCTCCCGGGAGGTCTCCAGGGCGGCCGGGGGATGGAGGTCCTTCACGTGCATCCCGCGCAGCCGTTCCGCCGGAAAGCCGGTGAGCTCCAACATCCGCGGGTTCACCTCGAGGATGCGGCCGGCGAGGTCGTGGAGGACGATCCCGTCGTGGGCGTTCTGGAAGAGGCCGCGGTAGCGGGCCTCGCCGACGCGGAGGGCCCGCTCGGCGAACTTCCGTTCCAGGATGGCCTGGGCGTGGACGAGGAAGGCCTCCGCCTCCGCCACGTCCGCCGCCGTGTAGGGCAGGGCCTTGTTGGCGAGTCCGGCCAGGGCCCGGACCCGGCCGTCCCGGACCACGGGCACCACCAGGAGCCGCCGGAGCGGTACGTGCCCCTCCGGGAGCCCCTTCCGGCCCGGGGCCGAGGCGTAGTCGTTCACCACGATCGGCGCCCGGCGCCGCACCGCCTCGGCCCAGAGCCCGGCCCCCTCCACGGGGAGGTCGATGCAGCCCCCGCCGATGCGGCAGTCGCGCATGGCCTGGCGGGACCATGCGTAGGTGGAGAGCCGGGTCTCGTCCTCGTCCACCAGGCCGAAGAACCCGTACCGGCTCCCGGTGGCCTCCAGGAGGTAGGAGAGGGCGTGGTCGGAGATGACCGGGTAGTCTTCGCGGATCAGCTGGACCATCCGGGTGACGGCGGCCAGGCGGCGCCTTTCCCGGCCGAACCGGCGCCCCCAGAAGCCGTAGGCGCCGATCCCCACAAGGCCGGCCGACGCCAGCGCGGGCACCAGGGCCCCGGGGGCCTCGCCCGCCGGGAGGAAGAGGTGGACGGCCCAGACCAGGGCCGCCGCGGCCAGGGCGGCCGCCGGGAGGCGGAGGTCACCGCCCGGTATTGGCAGGCCCGAGAGCTTCATCCGCGACACGGACGGCAGGCGCGGGGCGCCCGCCGCTCCCATGGAATCTTATCGCACGAACCGGGGGACGAAGGCAAGGCGGGCGGCCCCCGGGGAGGCACCGCCCGGGCTCAGTCCTGGATGAAGCCGTCCACCGAGGTGATGGCGGAGAACTCCCGCTCGATCACCTCCGGCTCCCCGGACCGGTAGTGGAGGAAGGTCCGGAAGAAGGCGAGGTCGTCCACGTTGATCCGCTCGAACTCGATGGCCATGCCCGTCTCGTCCACCCGGGCCACCTTCCCCTGGATCCACAGGGAGAGGTTGGTGCTGGAGCCCATGAGCCGCAGCTGGACCTCGCACGGCGTCCCCACGGGCAGCTGGACCTCGGAGTAGAGATAGAGCCCCTTGAGGCTGAGGTCCCGGGTGGGACCCTCGATGGACACCGTGTTCCCCCCGGACTCCGCCTTGAGGGCCGCCGATGCCTGGAACGGGGCCCGTACGTTGCGCCGCCTTTCGATTCCACCTGCCATGTTCGTGCTCCCCCTGGATGGCTGCCGGCCGCGCCCGCCGCGGCCGCCGGCACCCCTACTGTTCTATTGTCGGCATCCGGCGGGAAAACCTTGAAAAGGCGGGGGCGGGAGCGCCGGGGCGGTTCAATCCGGGAGGGGGATCCGCCGCCCGGGACCGGGCCGGTAGAGAAGGATGGTGCGGCCCAGCACCTGGGCCACGGCGGCCCCCAGGCGTTCGCCCAGGACCCGGGCCGCCGTGCGCCGGTCTAGGCCGCATCCCTCCTGCAGCCGGACCTTGACCAGCTCCCGGGCGGCGAGGGCCCGGTCGATCTCGGCCACCACCGCGTCGCCGAGGCCGCCCTTCCCCACCAGGACGGCGGGGCGTAGGGCGTGGCCCAGGGCGCGGAGACGGCGGGCCTGCTTCCCGGTCAGCCGGGGGGCCTGCATGGCGGGACCTCCTGCAGGGGGATTCGGATCGGGCGAGGATAGCACCCTCCGGGCCGGCGGCGCAACCTGGAGACCTCCTGGACAACCGTTCCGGCCTTCGGTATCCTGCCCGGCGGACCCGGTCGGCCCGGCCGGGTGCCGAAGGGGGCGCCGATGCTGGAAGCCGTCCGGGACAACGGCCGTTTCGCCTTCCGGTGCCGCGATTGCGGCGCCGAGTTCGGCGCCGTGCGCCCCGGCGGGCGCTACTGCCCGGAGTGCGGCACGCCCTTCACCTCGACCCGCAGGGCCCTGGTCCCGGTGGACGAGATCCGCTCGGCCCCGCTCTTCGGTGAATTGATCCGGCATATCTTCTTCGAGCAGGAGCCCTGGAGCGGGCACGAGGGAATCTTCGTGCCCCGGAAGGGCGTCCGGATCCTCCCCGGGAGCGCCCCCCTCCGGGCGGAGCTGGCGCGGCTCCTGCGTTCGGCCCTCACCGCCTACTTTACCTCCGACTTCGTGGAGGCCTTCATGGCCCGGGCGGCCTACTTCGCCGCCGGCGACCTCCAGGCGGCGGCCTACTACGCCGAGGGGGAAGGCGGCCTCCTGGCCCGGGCGGGCCAGAGAAGCGCCTTCACCACCGTGCCGCAGCTGCCCGAGACCTGGGCCTGGCTGTAGCCCGGGCCGGGGGGCGACGGCACCGCCGAGGGCAAGGCGCGAAGACTTCGCGGGGCGAGGCGCACCCGGGTACAGCCGCCGTGGCGGGGGCCGCCGGGGCGCCGCGGCCGGCGTCTTTCCACGCCGTCAGGGGAGCGCCGGGGCGGGGGCCGGCAGGGCGGCCAGGGTCACCACCGGCTCGATGCTGGGCATCCGGTCGGCCAGGCGGGCCGGCGGGCGGCGGCCGAGCCGGGCCTCGTAGACCGCCGCGTAGAAGAGGACCCGCTTCACGTAGCGGCGCGTCTCGGTGAAGGGGATGGTCTCCACCCAGAGGTCCGCCTCCACGGGTCCCTCCTCCGGCAGCCACTCCTCGACCCGCGCGGGGCCGGCGTTGTAGGCGGCGGTGGCCAGCACGGGATTCCCCCCGAAGCGGTCCCGGACCATCTCGAGGTAACCGATGCCCAGGCGGATGTTGGTCTCCGCCCGGAAGACCTCGTCCAGGGAACGGAGGGGCAGATCCCGGCGACGCGCCACGAACCGGGCGGTCCCGGGCATGAGCTGCATGAGCCCCAGGGCCCCGGATCGGGACCGGGCCCGGGTGTCGAAGGCGCTCTCCTGGCGCATGAGGGCCAGGGCCCAGGCGGGATCGATGTCGGCCCGGGCGGCCCGGGCGGACACCTCCGGGAGGTAGGCCAGGGGGAACCGGAGGGCGAGGTCGTCCAGGCAGCCGGCACGGCCCAGGGCGGCGATGGCGCGGTCGTACCAGCCCCACGAGTGGGCGAGCCGGGCGGCCTGGAGGAGGTGGTCCCGGTCGAGCCCCCGGACGGCGGCCGCCCATTCGCGCCGCGCCGCCTCCCGCCGCCCCAGGAACAGGAGTTCACGGGCCCGCTGCACGCCGGGCAGTGCCGCCACCTCGGCCGCCACGCCGGGGTCGGCCTCCAGGGGCCGGGTCTCCAGGGCATAGGGCCGCCCGGCGCGGTCGGCGGCGAGGAAGCCGTAGTAGGAGCGGTCACGGGCCAATTCCTCGTAGATCCGCCGGGCGTCCCCCTTCCGGCCCAGGGCGGCGAGCGCCCGGGCCCGCCAGTACCGCCACGCCGGGCGGGACCGCCGTCCCGCCGGGAGCCGCGCCGTCCACTTGAGCACCCCCCGCCAGTCGCGGTCCAGGAGGGAGAGCCGCACGCACCATTCCACGAGGCGCGGATCCTCCAGCCGCGCGGCCAGGGTCTCGAGGTCCCGCCGGTGCGCCGGGTCCCGGTCCGCCGCGAGCGCCAGGGCGATCCCGGTCTCCACCGCCCGCGCCGCCTCCGCCGGGAGACGCCACCGGGCCCGGTTCCGCCGCCAGACGGCCAGGGCGGCGCCCGGGTCCCGCCGGGCGAGGGCCGCGAGCCCGTCCCGGATCACCCACTCCCGGGCGGGGCCCCGCGGCATCCCGGCCACCAGGGCCGCCAGGCGGCCGGGATGGGCACGCGCCTCCTGCCAGGCCGCCACGGCGGCCCGGGCCCCGCGGGAGATGCCACCGGCCAGCTCCAGGGCGAGGTCCCCCCGGCCGGCGGCCATGGCGGTCCGGATGCGGCGCCACTTGACCGCCTCGCCCGGCCCCCCCGCCGCCTCCCAGGCCGCGAAGACGGGGGTGCAGGCCTCCGGCTCGGGAACCGCCGAGGCGTAGATCTCCTCGATGCCGTCCAGGGCCTCTCCGGCACGGCCCGCATGGAGCAGGGCCCGGCGCCGGAGGCAGTCGAGGGAGAGATCCGCGACGCCGGGGTCGTAGGCCCGGAGGAATTCCTCCCACCGTTCCCGCGACGCCAGGGATTCCAGCCAGGCCCGCTGGAGGTCGCCGGCCACCGGGGTGTCGCCGTAGAGGCACAGGAAGACCTTGACCTCCAGGGGCCGGGCCCGATCGAGGCGGGCCCGGAGCCACTGGTAGCGGAGATAAGGAAAGAGGGGGTAGTCGCGGAGACCCTCGAGGTGGCGCCAGTAGGCCGCCTCGTCCCCGGCGGCGAGGGCGGCCTCGGCCGCCAGGAAGGCCTCGCGCTGCGCCTCCCTCATGGGCGGAACGGCGGCGGCCGGCCCCGCCCACGCCCACAGGAGCGCGGCAAGGCCTATGGCGGAGAACATGCGTCGCACGGGGGCTCCTGGGGAGATGTCGGCAAGGGGCGCGCCGGCGGCGCGCCCCTTCCCCGTATTTCATCGGCACGGGCGGCCCGGGCCTTGAGAACGCGCGGGCCGCACCACGCGCCCCCCTCCCACGGGCTCGGAGAAACGCCCCCGTGGTGCACGGTTTCTTGACATCTTTTCTGACCAAAATGCTGGTATTTTCTTTTTTGGGGAAACCATGACTTCCCATGAGTTCTTTTCCTGCCAGTTTGAATTTACAATAACATATTGTTTTTATTTAATTTTTTCTTGACAGGCGCCGATAATGGTGTTAGTTTAAGGCCAAAGCTTAAAGACGGGGCTCATACCACCTACTCAGCAAGGAGGACGCCATGCAGGAAACCATCGCTGCGGCCAGAAGTTGGTACGAAGAAAGCTTTGCCGGTCTCCGGACCCGCCGGTTGCTCTATCCCCTGGTCACCGCTTCCTTCGCCATGGGCTTCATCGCCTTCGGGCTCTTCGCGCTCTGGGTCCTGGCCAGCATCGTGGGCGGCATGGTGGAAGCCGGCGGTCCCCTGGGCTTCATCCACAGCTGGTGGGGTGCCGTGACGGGCGGCTAGTCCGGGTTCGAGCCGGGCGGCGCGCCCGGCCTGTTCGCGAAAGATCCGGGGCCGGCGACAGCCGGCCCCTTTCTCTTGCGCCCGTCATCGCCCGGCTCGATCCAATCCGGGTCCTCCATCGCCGCCGCCTATCCGAGTTGCCGTCCGCGCCCCGATCCGGCTAAATGGAAACATTCGAAAGGAGCGCGGCACGGCGCCATGTGGTTCCAGAAGAAGACACTCACCCGGCTGTCCCGGACCTGCGGCTGAGCGGCCAAGATCGGCCCGACCGTGCTGTCGGACGCCCTGGCCGGCCTCGTGCCGCCCTCGGACCCGGACCTCATCGTCGGCTACGAGACCGCCGACGACGCCGCGGTCTACCGGGTCCGGCCCGACCTTGCCGTGATCAGCACCGCGGACTTCATCACGCCCCCGGTGGACGACCCCTACTGGTTCGGCCAGGTGGCCGCGGCCAACGCCCTCTCCGACGTCTACGCCATGGGGGGGCGCCCCGTCACGGCCCTCAACCTCGTGATGTTCCCCAGCAAGAAGCTGGATCTCGGCCTTCTCCGGGAGATCCTCCGGGGCGGGAACGACAAGGTCCGCGAGGCGGGGGCCTCCCTGGTGGGGGGGCATTCCGTGGACGACCTCGAACCCAAGTACGGCCTGGCCGTCACCGGGCTCGTCCACCCGGACCGGGTGCTCACCAACTGCGGGGCCCGGCCCGGGGACGCCCTGGTCCTCACCAAGTCCCTGGGCTCCGGCGTCCTCTTCAACGCCTGCCGCTCCGGCCGCCTGCCCTGGCCCGAGATGGAGGCCGTCCTCCCGGAACTCGCCTCCCTGAACGGGCCGGCCATGGAGGCGGCCGGCGGCCTCGAGGTCCACGCCTGCACCGATGTCACGGGGTTCGGCCTCCTCGGCCACGCCCTGGAGATGGCCAAGGGCAGCGGCGTCCGCCTGGAGATCTCCTACGCCGCCCTTTCCTTCTACCCCCATGCCCTCGAGATGTACCGGAAGGGGGAGACCACCGGGAGCAACCGCCCCAACCGGGCCCTGGTGGCCGGGGCATGGGAACGCCTGGCCGACCTGGAGGCGGCCCGGGAGGAACTCCTCTTCGACCCCCAGACCTCCGGGGGGCTCCTCTTCGCCCTCCCCGAGGCGGACGCCGAGGCCCTGGTCTCGCGCCTCCGGGCGGCCGGGGTACGGGCGGCCCGGGTGGGCCGGGCCGCCGCCGGCGGGCCGCCCTGGATCCGGGTGCTGCCGTGACCCCGCCGAACCCGTTTGACGATCCGGCCCGCATCCACTATATGATCCTGACGGGCGGCCGCGCGGCGGCCGCCGGCCCGGACACGCCATGAACCATCCACGTCCCGAAGAGACCGGCGAGGACGACATCCCGGACTTCGCCATCCGGGCGGCCGGCGGGCTGCTCTGGAAAGGCCGCCTCTTCAGGCGCCTCGCCGTGATCCGCCGCCATCGCTACGGGGACTGGTGCCTCCCCAAGGGCAAGCTCGACGACGGCGAGACCTTCGCCGAGGCCGCCGCGCGGGAGGTCCGGGAAGAGACGGGGATGCCGGTCCGCCTGGGGGCCTTCGCCGGGGAGATCCGCTACCAGGTGGACGGCCGCCCCAAGGTGGTCCGCTTCTGGCACATGCGGCCGGCCGGGCCCGCCGGGCCCATGGACGACGACGAGGTGGCCGAGGTCCGGTGGCTCCGGCCCAGGAAGGCCCTGGCCCTCCTCGACTACCCCGGGGAACGGCGCCTGGTGGCGCAGGCCCTCGGGCGGCGGCGCCGGTGACGCCGGAGGCCCCGGAAGGCGGCGCACCGGAGGAGGCCGCCTGCACCGCCTGCGGAGCCCGGCTCCCGGTGCGGGAGCTGGTCCTGGACGAGGCCTCGGGGGAGTGGCTCTGCCCCTGGTGCCGGGGGGAGCGCGACACGTGCGGCTGCAGCGACGACGACACCTGACCTTCCGGCGGCGGGCCCCGGCCGTGGCGGCGGCTCTCTGCGCCTGCCTCTTCGCCGCGGCGCCCGCGGCCGCCGGGCGCTACTTCCGGATCGCCGACGGGGCCTGCGGCGTGGTGACCGAGGAGCGGGTCACCCCGTGCAGGGCCTGCAAGTGCTGCAAGAAGTGCCGGAAGTGCCGGAAGGTCGCCATGTACCTCCGCAACGACCACTGCATCGGCCGCTACCGGATCCTCCTCGACGGCAAGGTCCTGGGCGAGGGCGAGACGGACTTCCACGGCCCCCCGAAGACCCTGCCCCTCGGCAACTCACGGGTCACCATCGGCTGCGAGATCCAGGGGGATCTCTCGGTCACCGTCCGCTGAGCCCGGCCGGAGAGCCCCATGCGGCGCACCAAGATCATCGCCACCATCGGCCCGGCGTCCCGGGATGAAGGGATCCTCTCGGCCCTCATCCGGGCCGGGGTGGACGTGGCCCGCCTCAACTTCTCGCACGGCACCCACGACGAGCACCGGGAGGTCATCGCCCGCGTCCGGCGCCTCGCCGCCGAGGCCGGGCGCCCGGTGGCCGTGCTCCAGGACCTCGCCGGCCCCAAGATCCGCACCGGGCCCCTCGCGGCCGGCACCGTCCACCTGGAATCGGGGCGTCCCTTCACCCTCACCAGCCGGGACGTCCCCGGCGACGCGCACGAGGTCTCCCTCACCTGGCCGGAGCTGCCGCGCCAGGTCCGGCCAGGCGACACCCTGCTCCTGAGCGACGGCGCCCTGGAGTTGTCGGTGGACGAGACCACCGAGACGGACATCCGCTGCCGCGTGGTGGTGGGCGGGCCCCTCGGCGCCCACAAGGGGATCAACCTGCCGACCCGATCGCTCCAGGTGCCCGCCCTCACCGGGAAGGACCGGGCGGACCTCGCCTTCGGGCTCCGGGAGGGGGTGGACCTGGTGGCCCTCTCCTTCGTGCGCTCGGCGGCGGAGGTCCGGGAGGCGCGCCGGCTCATGCGGTCCCTCGGCGGGGATCTCCCCCTCATCGCCAAGATCGAAAAACACGAGGCCCTCGGCCGCATCGACGAGATCCTCCAGGAGGTGGACGGACTCATGGTGGCCCGGGGCGACCTCGGGGTGGAGATCCCGGTGGAACGGATCCCCCGTGTCCAGAAGGACCTCATCGCCCGGGCCAACGCCGCCGGCAAACCCGTGATCACCGCCACCCAGATGCTCCGGTCCATGGTGGAGAGCCCGCGGCCCACCCGGGCCGAGGTCACCGACGTGGCCAACGCCATCCTCGACGGCAGCGACGCCGTCATGCTCTCCGAGGAGACCGCCGCCGGGCGGCACCCGGTCCGGGCGGTGGAGACCATGGCCCGGATCGCCGAGGAGGCGGAGGCCACCTTCCCCTACGACACCTGGGCCGCCCGCCTGCCCGGCGGGCGCTTCCTCGACGTCCAGGAGGCCGTGGCCCGGGCCGCCGGCCGCATGGCCGCGGAGGTAGGGGCCTCGGCCATCGCCACCTATACCCAGACCGGGAGCACCACCCGCCTCGTGGCCAAGTACCGGCCCCGCCAGCCCGTGCTCGCGCTCACCCCGAAGGTCGAGACCTACCGCCGGCTGGCCCTCACCTGGGGGGCCTTCCCCGTGCTCGCCGAGGCCGTGGGCGCCGAGGAAGAGATGGAGCGGGAGGCCGTGGCCCGGGCCATGGAGTCCGGGTGGCTCCGCCCGGGCGAGCGGCTGGTGGTCACCGCCGGGCTCCCGCCCGGGATCCCTGGCACCACGAACCTCCTGAAGGTGGCCCAGGCCCCCGGGGCGGAGGCGGCGCCGTGAACCCCGCCGAGGAACGGGTGGCGATCGTGGACGGGGCCAACCGGGTGGTGGGTGCCCTGCCGCGCCGGCGCATGCGGGAACGGGCCCTCCCCCACCGGGCGGCCTACGTCTTCGTCTTCGACGGCGCGGGCCGCCTCTTCGTCCACCGGCGCACCCGGACGAAGGACGTCTACCCCGGCTGCCACGACGTGGCGGCCGGCGGCGTGGTGCTCGAGGGCGAGACCTACGAGGCGGCCGCGGCGCGGGAGCTCGCCGAGGAACTCGGCATCCGGGGCGTGGCCCTGGACCGCCGCTTCGACTTCGAGCACCGGGAGGCCGGCAACCACGTCTTCGGCCGGGTCTTCACCTGCGTCCACGACGGGCCGGTGGTCCTCCAGCCGGAAGAAGTCGAAAGCGGCGCCTTCATGGAGATCCCAGAGGTCCTGGCCATGGCGGCCCGCGGCGAGCCCTTCACCCCGGACGGGCTCGCCGCCCTCCGACGCCTCCTGGCGGAGGCCGGCGAAGGGCCCGGCCCGGGGCACGACGGGTAGGCCCGTGGGCTACCGGAACCTCGCCGAGTGCATCCACGACCTCGAGGCCCGGGGCGACCTCGTCCGGGTGCGGGAGCCGGTGGACCCGGATCTCGAGGCGGCGGCCATCCAGCGCCGCGTCTTCCGGGCGGGGGGGCCCGCCCTCCTCTTCACCCGGGTCAAGGGCTGCCGCTTCCCCCTGCTCGCCAACCTGTTCGGCACCATGGAACGCACCCGGTACCTCTTCCGGGACACCCTGGAGGACCTGGAACGGGCGGCGGCGCTCCTGGCCCGGCCCGCCGAGGCCCTCCGGTCCCCGGGGCGGGCCCTTTCGCTCCTGCCGGCCGCCCTCCGCATGTGGCCCCGGATCGTCCCGAACGGCCCCGTGCTGGCCCACCGGGCCGGCCTCCTGGACCTCCCCCGCCTCCGGTGCTGGCCGGGGGACGGCGGCGCCTTCGTCACCCTGCCCCAGGTCTACTCCGAAAGCCCCGCCCGCCCGGGCCTCAGGGGCTCCAACCTCGGCATGTACCGCATCCAGATCACCGGCGGGCGCTACCGGCCGGGCCTGGAGGCGGGCCTCCACTACCAGATCCACCGCGGCATCGGCGTCCACCACGCCGAGGCCCTGGAGCGGGGGGTCCCCCTCCGGGTCAACGTCTTCGTCGGCGGCCCGCCGTGCCTCGCCGTGGCCGCGGTGATGCCGCTTCCGGAGGGGGTCCCCGAAATCGCCTTCGCCGGGCTCCTCGGCGGCCGGCGGCTCCGCCTCGTCCGGCGCCCCGGGGAACTTCCGGTGCCCGCCGAGGCCGACTTCTGCATCAGCGGCACCGTGGAACCCGGGCGCACCCTGCCCGAGGGCCCCTTCGGAGACCACCTCGGCTACTACAGCCTGGTGCACGAGTTCCCGGTGCTCCGGGTGGAACGGGTCACCCACCGCCCGGGGGCCGTCTGGCCCTTCACCACGGTGGGCCGGCCGCCCCAGGAGGACACCCACCTCGGCGCCCTCGTGCACGAGCTGACCGCCCCCGCCATCCCCCGGGTCATCCCCGGGGTGAAGGCCGTCCACGCCGTGGACGCCGCCGGTGTGCACCCCCTCCTCCTCGCCGTGGGCAGCGAGCGCTACGTCCCCTACGCCGAACGCCGGGGGCCCATGGAGATCCTCACCCAGGCCAACGCCATCCTCGGGACGGGCCAGCTCTCCCTGGCCAAGTTCCTCCTCATCGCCGCCCGGGAGGACGACCCGGACCTCGACCCCCGGGACGTGGCCGCCTTCTTCCGCCACGTGCTCGAGCGGGTGGACTGGCGCCGGGACCTCCACTTTCAGACCCGGACCACCGTGGACACCCTGGACTACACCGGGACCGGCCTCCACCGGGGTTCCAAGGTGGTGATCGCCGCCGCGGGGCCCAAGCGCCGCAAGCTGCCGGAGGCGGTCCCGGCGCGGCTGCCGCTCCCGGTGGGCTTCCGGTCCCCGGCCGCCTGCCTTCCGGGGGTGGCGGCGGTCACGGGCCCGCCGTGCCGCCACTGGCGCCCGGGCCGCGACCCGGAGATGGAGCGGCTCGCCGCGGCGCTCGCCGCCGGGCACCCGCTCCGCTCCTTCGCCCTGGTGGTGGTGGCGGACGACTCGGCGGCCGCGGCCCGCTCCCTGGACGACTTCCTCTGGACCACCTTCACCCGGGCGGACCCTGCCGGCGACGTCTACGGCGCCGGCGCCTTCACCCGGGCCAAGCACTGGGGCTGCGAGGGGCCGCTCGTCATCGACGCCCGGCGCAAGCCCCACCACGCCCCGCCGCTGGAGGAAGACCCGGCGGTCATCCGGCGCATCGAGGCCCTGGCGGCCCCGGGCCGGTCCCTCCACGGGATCCTCGACGTGGAGGCGTGACGCTCCGCCCCGCCCGGTGTAGATTCCGGGGCGCGTCATGATGGATCGCCCCGAACCGAACCCGGCTCCGCCCGCCGGCCAGGACCCCGCCGACGTCCACCGGGTCCGCCTCGGCCGGCGGGAGATCGTGCTGATCGGCACGGCCCACGTCTCCCGGTCGTCGGTGGATCTCGTCCGCCGCACCCTCGAGGCCGAGCGCCCGGACGCTGTGTGCGTGGAGCTCGATCCCCGCCGGTACCGGGCCATGTCACAGCGGGAGTGGTGGACGGCCCTGGACCTCAAGGCCGTCATCCGGCAGCGCCAGCTGGCGACCCTCGTCGCCAACCTGGCCCTGGCCGCCTACCAGCGCCGCATCGGCCACCGCCTCGGCGTCCCGCCCGGGACGGAATTCCTCGAGGCCGCCCGCTGGGCCGAGGCGGCCGGGGCCGAGGTGGTGCTCGCCGACCGGGACGTCCGGATCACGTTGAAGCGGGCCTGGCGCCGGACCCCCGTCCTCCGGAGGCTCACCCTCGCCGCCTCGCTCGCCGCCGGGCTCTTCGAGCGCGTGGATCTCACCCCCGAGCGGGTGGAGGAACTCAAGCGGTCCGACGTCCTGAACGGGCTCATCCGCGAGCTCGGCGAGACCCTCCCCTCCCTCAAGGAGGTGCTCATCGACGAACGGGACGCCTACATCGCCGAGAGGATCCGCCGGGCGCCGGGCGGCCGCGTGGCGGCCGTGGTGGGGGCCGGACACGTGGCGGGGATCCGCCGCCGCCTCATCGAGGGGCGGGGTGCGGACCTCGCGGCCTTGGAGGAGGTGCCGCCTCCGTCCCCCGCGGCCCGGGCCGCGGCATGGGGGGTGCCGGGGCTCATCCTCGCCCTTCTCGCCGCCGTGGCCGTCCGCAAGGGCGCGGCGGCCGCCGGGGACGACCTCGTCTACTGGGTCCTCGCCAACGGGATCCCCAGCGCCGCCGGGGCCCTCCTGGCCCTCGCCCACCCGGCCACCCTGGCCGCCGCCTTCCTGGCGGCGCCCGTCACCAGCCTCACCCCCGTGATCGGCGCCGGGTACGTCACCGCCCTGGTCCAGGCCTACGTCCGCCCGCCTCTGGTGGCCGACTTCGAGCGGGCCGGCGCCGACATCACCCGCCCGACGGCCTGGTGGCGCAACCGCCTCCTCCGGGTCTTCCTCTCCTTCGTGCTCCCGAGCATCGGCAGCCTGGTGGGCACGTGGCTCGGGGGCTACCGCCTCGTCCACACCCTCTTCCTGCGGCCGTAGCCGCCGGGATGACGCCGCCCCGGGGCATTTACCCTCGCCGGGGGCGACGCCGATGAGGTGAAGGGGACCGGGAACGCCGCGGCGGCCCCCGCCCCGTTGCCAAACCGGCACCGACCGGATAGTGTGAGGGAAAATTCCCCACCGGTTGGGCAGATACACGGATATCCATCCCTTGTTCGAAAAGCTCCACGCCCACAGGCAAGCCCGGGCCGCCACGCCCCGGTGCCTCCGTCTCCTGCCCCTCCTGGTCCTGGCGGCCGCCCTCCTGGCCGCGGTCCCGCGGGCGGCCCCGGCCTTCTCCGGCTTCGACTTCGAGGCCAACCGTGCCCGCCTCCTCGGGCTCCTCGTCCGGACCCAGCTCGAGAGCCACCACTTCAGCCACAAGCGGATCGACGACGAGCTCTCGCGGCACGCCTTCGCCCTCTACCTGAAGACCCTGGACTTCCAGAAGCGCTTCCTGCTCCAGGACGACGTGACGCGGCTTCGGGCCTTCGAGACCGACATCGACCAGGAACTGGCCGGTCGCAGCATGCCCCTCGTGGATCTGAGCGCCTCCCTCATGAAGGCCCGGGTGAAGGAGGTCCGGGAGATGGTCCGCGGCCTCCTGGCCGCGGACTTCCCCCTCTCGTCCCGGGAGACCCTCGAGACCGACCCGGAGAAGCTCGATTTCTGCCGCTCCCGGAAGGAGCTGAACCAGCGCTGGCGCCGGATCCTCCACTACCAGGTGGCGTTGCGCTACCTCGACCTCCTCGACATGGCCCGGACGGAGGCCGGCGCCCCCGGGGCGAAGGACGCCGCCCCGCCGGCCGAGGACCCGGCCCTTCGTGCCAAGGCGCGCGAGAAGGTCCGCGCGGCCTACGAGCAGTTCTTCGACCGGCTGCTCAAGGAGAAGGAACGCGACTACTACGACCGGCTCTTCGACGCGGTGGCCCGGGCCTTCGACCCGCACACGAACTACCTCGCCCCCCTCCAGAAGGAAGACTTCGACATCAGCATGAAGGGCTCCCTGGAGGGGATCGGCGCCCTCCTCCGGGAGGAGGACGGCTACGTCAAGGTGGTGCGGGTCATCCCCGGCGGGGCGGCCTACCGCCAGGGCGAGCTCGAGCCCGAGGACGCCATCCTCAAGGTGGGAGAGGCCGGCGCCGAACCCGTGGAGATCACCGGCATGCGGCTCCGGGACGCGGTGGAGCTCATCCGCGGCCGGAAGGGTTCCGAGGTCCGGCTCACGGTCCGCAAGCCGGACGGCACCATCAAGGTCATCCCCATCGTCCGGGACGTGGTCCAGATCGAGGAGACCTTCGTGAAGGACATGGTCCTCGGACCGGCGGACCGCCCGGTGGGCTACCTCCGGATCCCCTCCTTCTACCGGGATTTCCAGGCCATCAACAACGGCGGCAAGGGCCGCAGCTCCACCGACGACGTGCGAAAGGCCCTCAAGGCCCTCGAGGCCCGGCACATCCGGGGCCTGGTCCTGGACATCCGCAACAACGGGGGCGGTTCCCTGGTGGACGCCGTGGACATCACCGGCCTCTTCATTCCCTCCGGCCCGGTGGTGCAGGTCAAGAACAGCGACGGGAGCGTCCAGGTCCTCGCCGACGACGACCCCGCCGTGGTCTACGACGGCCCGGTGGTGGTCCTGGTCAACCAGTTCAGCGCCTCGGCCTCCGAGATCCTCGCGGCGGCCCTCCAGGACTACGGCCGCGCGGTGATCATGGGAGGGGAACACACCCACGGCAAGGGCACCGTCCAGGCCATGGTGGACATGGACTACATGGTCCGCAACGGTCGTTTCGCCAAGTACAAGCCCCTGGGCGCCCTCATGATCACCATACAGAAGTTCTACCGGGTGACCGGGGAGACCACCCAGTTCAAGGGGGTGGTGCCGGACATCGTCCTGCCCGACCGGCTCAACGCCCTCAAGACCGGGGAGCGCTACCTCGACTTCGCCCTCCCCTGGGACACGGTGCCGCCCGTGGCCTTCACACCGTGGCCGGGGCCGATCCGCGGGCGCCTGGCGGCGGTGAAGGCGGCCAGCGCCCGCCGCGTGGCCACCGACCCGGCCTTCGCCGAGATCCGGCGGGCCATGGAGGAAAGCGCCCAGCGGCAGGCCGACACGCGCCGGTCCCTGGACCTGGCCGCCATCCGGGCCGCCCTCGCCAGCGACCGCGCCCGCAGCCGCACCGCGCCGCACCAGGCCGCCCCCTTCGACGACGCCCTGCCGCCGCCCGAGGCGGACGACAACGCCACCGGCCCCGACGCCTGGCGGAAGGCCGTCCGCGAAGACCCCGTGGTCCGGGAGGCCATCCAGGTCCTGGCGGACCTCGGCGGCCCCGCCTCGGCCCGCAAGGCCCCTTCAGCCGCCGGGTCCCTCCTCCCCGCCCGGGAGCAGGCTCCCCGGCACCACCACGTCCCCGCCGTAGCGCTCCCGCAGCCGGTCCAGGGCCCGGTTGAGCGCCTCCCGTGACGCCGCAGCCCCCGGCCCCCCGAAGAGAGAGAGTTGGCGCCACGCCCCCTCCGGTCCGAACCCGGTGACGGTGAGCCCCAAAAGCCGCACCGGCCGCTCCGGCGGCACCCGGCCCAGGAGCTCCAGGCCGGCATGGAAGACGGCCCCGTCGTCGTCCACCGGGGCCGGCAGGGTGACGGAGCGGGTCACCGTGGAAAAATCCCCGAAGCGGACCTTGAGCACCACGGTCCGGCCCGCCAGGCCGCGCCGGCGGAGCCGGCGGCCCACCTCCCCCGCCAGCCGGAGGAGCACCGGCCGGAGGGCCGCCTCTCCCCGGAGATCCCGGGGGAAGGTCTCCTCCCGGCCCACGGACTTCGGCGGCCCCGGCGGCGCCACCGGCGAGGCGTCCCGCCCGCGGGCCCGGAGGTAGAGCCGGTGCCCCGCCGCCCCGAACCGGCGCACCAGGCCCTCCCGGTCCAAGGCCCGGAGGTCCCGGACGGTCCGGACCCCCATCCGCCCGAGGACCCGCCGGGTCACCTCGCCCACCCCCCAGATCCGTCCCACGGGCAGGGGGTCCAGGAATTCCTGCTCCCGGCCGGGCGGCACCACCACGAGCCCGTCGGGTTTGCCGAGGTCGGAGGCGATCTTCGCCAGGAGCTTGTTCGGGGCGACCCCGGCCGAGACCGTGAGGCCGGTCTCCCCGCGGACGCGGCGGCGGATCTCGGCGGCGGCCGCCGCCGGCGGCCCGTGGAGCGCCTCCGTGCCGGTGAGATCCAGGAAGGCCTCGTCGATGGAGACCGGCTCCACCAGGGGGGTGAAGGAACGGAAGATCTCGAAGACGGCCCGGGAGACCTCCCGGTAGCGGGCCGCTCGGGGCGGCAGGACCACGGCCCCCGGGCAGAGGCGCCGGGCGCGGGTCATGGGCATGGCCGAGTGGACGCCGTGGCGGCGCGCCTCGTAGGAGGCGGCGGCCACCACCCCCCGGGGCCCGGTCCCGCCCACGATCACCGGGCGCCCGCGGAGCTCCGGGCGGTCGAGCGCCTCCACGGACGCGAAGAAGGCGTCCATGTCGAGGTGCACGATGCACCGGAGTTCCCTGTCTCGGCCGCCGTCCATGGCACCTCCCCGCGGGGCGCGCGGCGGTCCCGGCCCTCCCCGGGCCGCGGGCACCCTTCCCATGATACCCCACCCCCGCGCCGCCGCGGAGCCCCCCCGTCCCGCGCCGCGGCCTGGATGCTGGCGCTCTGCCTCCTCCTGCCCGCCGCCCCGGCCGGGGCGGCCTCCCTGGCCGGCCTGGTGGGGGAGCGGCTCGAGTACCGGATCCGGTGGGGCCTCGTCCCGGCGGCCAGGGCCGAGCTCGAGGTGGCCCCGGGCCCGCCGGGGACCGTGGTCTTCCGGGCCCGGGCCCGGACCCTGGCCTACCTCGACGCGGTCTTCCCGGTGCGGGACCTCGTGGAGACCACCGTGGACCTCGCCACCGGCCGCCCCCTCCTCTACTCGAAGTTCGTCCGGGAGGGATGGCGCCGCCGCCCCCCCGTGGAGGTCCACTTCGACCCCGCGGCCGGCCTCGCCCGCCGCTACCAGGGAGAACGGCTCGCCCGGATCGTCCCCGTCCCGCCCGGCGTGCAGGATCCCCTCTCCTGCTTCCTCGCCTACCGCACCCGGCCCGAGGCCACGGAGGGCAACTTCACCCTGGCCGTCACCGACGGCAAGCGGGTGGTGACCGGCGTCGCCGTGGTCCACCGGCGGGAACGGGTGGAGACGCCCGCCGGCCGGTTCGACGCCATCCTGGTGGAACCCCGGATGGAGGGCATCGGCGGCGTCTTCCGCAAGAGCCCGGGGGCGCGGCTCTGGGTCTGGCTCACGGACGACGACCGGCGTCTCCCCGTCAAGGTGGAGACCGAGGTGATCGTGGGCCGCTTCACCGCGGAGCTGACGGCCATCCACGCCCCCCCGGGGACGGGGCCGGCGACCGGGACGAAGGGCAGAAGACCGGCACGATGACGGCCGGGCCGATGGGCCCGCACCCCCACCGGGGCCCCGGCTTCACATCCCGCCGTGCAGATTCGGGCCCGGAGAACCCCTCCACGCGAAACGTCGAGAAGCCCCGTTTAACCGCCGCCCCGTGAAGGTCGATGAGAGAAGAGACCCGCCGGGACGACCCCGCCCGGCGGAGGCGACCCATCCACCGCGGACCGGAAGGCACTCCATGGCAATCGTCCTGTCCGTCGCCTCGGGCAAGGGCGGCGTCGGCAAAACGATACTCTCCGCCAACCTGGCCCTCCACCTCGCACGGGCCGGGCGGCGGGTGGTGCTGGTGGACCTGGACGTGGGCGGGGCGGACGTCCACATGCTCTACGGCCTCTTCCACCCGGCCCACACCCTCACCGACTTCCTGGCCCGGAAGGTGGACGACCTCGACGCCGTGGCGGAGCCGCTCCCGGCCTTCCACGGGCTGCGGGTGATCACCGGGACCGGAGAGACCCTCAAGACCTCCAACCTCCCCTATGCCTCGAAGCAGCGCCTCATCCGCCACGTCCGAAGGCTGGAGGCCGACGTGGTGGTGGCCGACGTGGGCGCCGGCACCAACTACCACGCCCTCGACTTCTTTCTCATGGCGGACCTTCCCGTCTGCATCGCGACGCCGGATCCCACGTCCATCCTGGACCTCTACCGGTTCGTGAAGCTGGCCGCCATCCGGAAGGTCCTGGGCGTGCTCACCGCCCGGGGACCGCTGGGTGCGCCGCTCTCCGAGGCGGACTTCAACCGCATGGACGAGATCTTCGAGCTGGCGAGCCGGGAAGGGCCCGAGACCCGGGCCGCCGCGGAAGCGGCGCTCGCGGGCTTCATCCCCCACCTGGTGCTCAACCGGGTGGGGGCCAAGTCGCACCTGAACATCGCGCAGCTCCGGCGGCTCCTGGCCGGCTACGTGGGGGTGGATCTCCCGCTCCTGGGGGCCATCCCGGAAGACCCGGCGGTGACCGCGGCGGTCCGGGCCTACCTGCCCGTCCTGGAAGCGGCGCCGGCCTCCCCGGCCGCCCGGGCCCTGGAGGAGATCGGCACGGCCGTGGCGGAGAAGGTCGCCCGGCTGGCGGCCGCGGCCTGACCGGGGCGGCCGCGGCTGTCAGCCCGGCGCGGCCGACCCGGCCCAGGCCCGCCAGACGACCCGGCTGGAAACCAAGAGGCCGAAGCCCACGGCGATGTAGAGGCAGCCCGCCGGGGCCGCCGGGACACCGACGGCCCGGAGCCCCCGGCCGAAGAGGATCATGAGGGCCACCAGGGCCCAGTTGGAAAGGGAGAGGAACCCGCCGAGGCACCGGCCGTCCCCCCGTCGCTCGATGCGTGCCGCGATCCGGCCGGCCACCCCGTCGAGGACCCACCGGGCCTTGGCGGCGCCGGCGGCCAGCGCCCCCACCAGGACGAGGCCGCGGGTGAGATCGCCCCACGGCCGGAGCCAGGCCGCGCCGCGGGCCAGCATGACGGCGCCCACCACGGCCCAGACCAGACCGGAGACCATGAGGTGCGTCCGGCGGCAGGCCCCCGGCTTGAACCGCTCCAGGCGGTCCCGCCAACCCTCCCGATGCGGCCCCGGTGGGTGAACGGTCATGGCGCCCCTCCTCTGGACGGACCCGGTTGACGGCGGCCCCGGCGGCCGCTCATAATCGAAACCGGTCCCGGGGCCATTCATACCCCATCACCGCCCGCCATGCCAAGGAGCCGCGCCGACCGCCACGCCCCCCCGATCCACGTGGGGACCAGCGGCTGGAACTACCCCGAGTTCGAAGGGCGCCTCTACCCGCCGGGGCTCCCGCAGGCCCGGCGCCTCGAGTTCTACGCGGGCGTCTTCGGGGCCGTGGAGCTCAACGCCTCCTTCTACCGCTCCTTCCCGGCCAAGACCTGGGAGGGCTGGGCCCGGCGGACGCCCCCGGGCTTCCTCTGGGCCGTGAAGGTCCACCGCTACCTCACCCACGTCCGCCGCCTGGAGGTGGAGCCCGACTCCGCCCGCCGGATCTGGGCCGACCCCGCCCCCCTGGGGGAGAAGCTCGCCGTGGCCCTGGTCCAACTGCCCCCCGACCTTCCCTTCGACCCGGACCGCCTCGGGCGGTTCCTGGACCTGGCCGCCGGCGGCGGCCGCCTCGCCCTGGAGGCCCGCCACTCCTCCTGGCACGCCCCGGCGGCGTGGCGGTGCCTCGAGGCGCGGAACGTGGCCTGGGTGGTGGCCGACACCGCCGGCCGTTATCCCATGAGCGTCCGGGTCACCGCCGACTTCGCCTACGTGCGCCTCCACGGAGCCGAGGGGCTCTACCGGGGCCGCTACGGCGACGAGCGCCTCGGGGCCTGGCTCGAGACCATCCGCTCGTGGGGTGTCGAGACCTTCTGTTTCTTCGACAACACCGCCTCCGGGGACGCCGCCTCGGACGCCCTCCGGATGGCGGAGCTGGCGGGGCGGCGGCTTCCGCCCCCCTTCGCCGGCACCTGAAACGGAGGGACCCGCCCGGCCAGTGGACGGGTCCCTCCGGGGCTCGGTTCAGCAGCCCTCGATCTTCCGGCGCGCCGCCCGGCGCACCTTGCAGCGGACGGTGTCGCCCTGTCTCACGCCGAGCGGCTTCTCCGTCCCGATGACGAGGACCTCACCGCCCTTCGTCCCGGTCCAGGCCACGGCGGGAGAGGCCGCCTTCACCAGGGCCGCGGCCACATCGTCCGGGGAAGCCCCGGCCGGCACCAGCCCGATCACCTGCCCGACGGCCTTGGTGCCGCCGTCCGGGAGGAGCAGCACGGTTCGACCCGGCTTGGCGCCCCGAACGGCCTTGTCGTCCCGGACCACCACCAGCGGCCCGGTGGTGCCCGCGGCCGTGCAGCCCGGGCCGGCCACGGCGGCGGCCGCCTCGCAGGCGGGCGTCCCTTCCGGGAAGACCGCCGTCACCGTACCGGCCTCCGCCCGGAGGCCGCCCGCCAGGATCACCAGGGCGACGGCCCCGGCCAGCAGGATGCCCTTGCGCCCACGTGTCTTCTCCCACTTCGCATGTCGTTTCATGATGTCCTCCTTTTCTTCCGGGCCGTCGGCCCGTTCCGGCAGGGGATGCATCCCCGCCTTAGCGCTTCCTGCCGTGGCAGCCCGCGCACTTCGTGGGGCCCGCCGCCTTCCCCGCGGCCTTCATGGCCTTGTGGCAGCCCTTGCAGGTCTTGTGGTAGCCGGCGGCGAACCGCGCGGGCCCGCCCGCGCCCCGAAGCCGTTCCTCCACCCGCCGGCAGGGATCCGCGCCGAGCAGCTCCGCCTTCGAGGCCGCGCCCGGGTGGCAGGCCGCGCAGGTGAAGTCGTCCCGGTAGGCGAGGCCCGAGGCCGCCTGGTTCCCCGGGAGGTAGACCTCCGCGTGCCGCCGGTGGCTGAAGTCCGTCACCGCCTTCTTGTTCGCCGGAAGGCCCGGGATGTCCGGGCACATGGCCTGGAGATCCAGGGTGAGGGTCTCCGGCGGCTCCGCCGCCGGGGCCGGAGCAACCGCCAGGATCAAGGCGGCCGCGATCCAGGGGAGGAGCAACGGGGTGGTTCGTGGGCCTGGGTGTCGCTTCATGGTTCGTCTCCTTTCGTTCGTCGTTGTCGTCCGTGTCCCGAGGGGCGCCTGGCGCGGCGCCCGCCTTTCCTGGTTTGACTCTAGGCCCCGAACCCCTTAGCCTGAAGGGGACATCGGGCCGCGTGCCGCCCGATGTCGGGCCGGCTTCGGCCGGCGCCGGGTCGACATCGGCCCGGTCCCGGGCCCCTTGCACATGGAACACCTGGACGACAACCACGGGCAGGGCGCACCCATGGTGCGCATCGACGGCCGGGCCGCCCGGCGGAGGCGGGAAGAGCTCGGCCTCACCCAGCTCTACGTGGCCACCGCCGTGGGCGTCACCACGGACACCATCTCCCGTTGGGAGAACCGGCGAAGCCCCTCCATCAAGCGGGACAACGCCCTCCGGCTGGCCGAGGCCCTGGAGATGCCCCTGGAGGCCCTCCAGCCGGCGGAAGCGGCAGAAGGCGAGACGGCGACCGGCCGCCGCCCGTCCCGGCCCCTCGTGCTCCTCCTGGCCGTCCTGGCGGCGGCGCTGGCCGGGGGCGCGGCCTGGTGGCTGGCCCGGGGGCCCGCCCACGGGCGTATCGTGGCCGAGCGGCGGCTGCCGCCCCACGCCGCCCCGGGCGCCGCCTTCCCCGTGCTGCTCCGCCTCCAGGTGGAACGCCCGGGCGACTACTCCCTGATCCTCCGGGAGCGGCTCCCGGCGGGCTGCACCCTCCTGCGGGCCGACCCGCCGCCCACCTCCACCGCGGCGGACGGCCGGGAGCTGGTCTGGATCTTCCCGGCCAACCGGCCCCGGCTCACCTTCGGCTACGTGGCGCGCCTCGCCCCCGGGATCCCCATGGGCAGCCGGCTCGCCTTCTCGGGCCGCGTGAACTACCGCGGCGGCATGGCCCGCGGCCGCCACGAGACCGGCGGCACGGCGGCGCTCGAGGTGCGCCCCCTGCACTGGGCCGACCTCGACGGCAACCACGTCATCGACGACCAGGAGATCCTCACCGTCTACGACGTGCTGGCCCCGGCCACGAAGCTCGATATCGGGTTGAAGGAGATAGAGGCCCTCTGGGCCGCCAGCGGATACCGATGGAACGAGGACCGGAAGGAGTTCGAAGGTGAAGACTGACCCCCGCCCCGCCCGCAGGACCCAGGCCGCCGTCGTGCTCGCCCTGGCCGCCGCCCTCTGGATGGGCCTGCCGCCGGCCGCCGGCGCCGGCGTCACCGCCCGCTACGCCAAGATTCACCGAGGCGCGTGCCGCCTGGTGCTCGAGCTGACCGATCCCGCCCCCGCCACCGTGATCCTCGTCCAGCGTTTCCCGCCCGGGACCCGCCTCCTGGAGGCCGACCCGGCGCCGGCCGGGGTGGACGAGGCCCGCGGGCGGGCCAAGTGGCTGTTCAAGGCGGGACGGACCGGGAAGATCCGGGTGCGGTTCCGCCTGGAACCCCCGGGCGCAACGGCCCGCCTCCGGGGCGAGATCCGCTACCGGGACCCGGCGACCGGGCGCATGGAGACGCGGGAGGTGGCGCCGTAGGCGCAGGGCGGCCGGGGGCCTACTCCTCGACCTGGTGCGCCCGGTACTGGGCGTAGCCGTCCCGGATGGTGAGGTAGGGGTCGAGGGCGTGGCGCTTGATGTCCTCGTACTGGCCGATCTCGAGCGACGTCCGGTTGACGACCTCGGCTCCCCGCCAGGCGAGGCTCTGCCAGGGATCGAGCACCCAGGCCAGGGGATCCAGGAAGACGTCGCCCGCCAGGCCGATGCCGTCCCGGAGGCTCGAGGGACCGAGCAGGGGCAGCACGAGGTAGAAGCCGTGCCCGGCGCCGTAGGCCCCGAGGGTCTGGCCGAAGTCCTCCTCCTGGTCCCGGAGGTGGAGCCACGAGCCGGCCGGGTCGAAGAGACCCGCCACGCCCACGGTGGAATTGACCACGAAGCGGCCGAGCACCCGGGCCCCGGCCACGGGCCGGAGCTGGAAGAGGCAGTTGGCGAACCGGATGGGGGCGGCCACGTTGTGGAAGAGGCGCGAGAGGGCGTTCCGGGCGGGCTTCGGGACGACGAAGGCGTAGCCCCGGGCCACCGGCTTCAGGAACCAGAAGTAGACCTTGTCGTTGAAGGCGAAGACGGCCCGGTTGATGGGCTCGAGGGGATCTGCCACGGCGGCCGGGGCGGCCGCCTCTTCCCAGGGCGGGGCCTCCTCGGCCCACGGCTCTTCCCCAGGCCCTGATCCTGCCTCGACTCCGGGCCCGGCACCGGGCTCCACCGGCTCGGGCGCCCCCACCGCCGGAGGCCCCGCCGCCCGCGCCGGCGCGGCGGCCACGAGGCCGGCCGCGGCCAGGCCGAGGCACCCCACCATCACGATGCACGGGGCGATCCGCATGGACGGGCGGGCCGGGATCAGAACACCGAGGTCAGCCGGGAGGACAGCCCCCGGAGCCGCATGTAGACCACCCGGAGCACCGTCTTCAGGAGCCTCAGGGCGAAGTCGGGATGCCGGCCGGCCAGCTCGTCGAAGCGGTCCCGGTGGAGCACCGCCACCCGGGTGGGTTCCATGGCCACCGCGCTGGTGCAGCGCCGGGTCCCCTCCACCAGGGCGAACTCCCCCACGAAGGAACCGGGCCCGTGGACGGCCATCACCACGGAGTGGCCCTTGAACTCGGTCTCCTTGACGATCTTCACCCGGCCCGAGAGGATGAAGGCCACGAAGTCCGCCGGCTCGTTCTCGCGGTAGAGGGCCTCGCCCGGCTCGAGGTCGCGCCGTTCGAAGTAACAGTAGATGCCGTCGGCCTCCGCCTCGGCGAGGAAGCGGAAGAGCTCCATCTCTTCCTTGAGCTCCAGGCAGGTCCCCTCGGGACGGGGCGCCCGGACGGCCTCCTGGAAGTCGGCCCGGCGGGCGGTTTCGGCTCCCTTGGTCTCCATGTGGCCTCCGGTTCCGACCCGCCCCTCAGGAGGCGGAGGGCCGGTCGAGTTCTTCCACCTTGGTCCGCATGCGGCGGATGAGCCCGTCGTAGCCCTCCCGCTTGAGGATGGTCGCGTAGCTGGCCCGGTAGTTGGAGACCAGGCTGATCCCCTCGATGATCACGTCGTAGACCCACCAGGCGCCGCCGCGCTGGAGGAGGTGGTAGGTCACGGGGATCTCCTTGGTCTCGGTGCGGATCACGGTGAAGACCCGGGCGTACCTCCCCCGGGTTTCCTCCTTGGGGTAGAGGATGGTCTCGTTGTGGTAGGTATCGATCTTGTCGAGGTAGGAGGCCTCGAGGAGCCGGGTGAAGAGCTCGATGAACTGCCGCTGTTCCTCGGGCGAAAGGCGCCGCCAGTTCACCCCGAGGACCCGGCGCGACATCTCCTCGAAGTCGAAGCGCGCCCGGACCAGGGCCCGGATGCGGGCCCGGCGCTCCGGCCGGGGGAGATCCTGCTTGAGGACCGCCACCACCCCGTCCACCGTCTGCCGGATGAGGGCGCCGGGGGTCGGGCCGGCGGCGGGCGCCGGGAGGACGGGGGAGAGGACCAGGGCAAGCCCGGCGAGCAGGAGGGCGGCGGCCCGGGAAACGGGTCTATTTTTCGAAGACATACTTGCTGATCAGCTCCTCGAGGTTCACGGCCGACTCGGTCTCCATGATCTCGCCGCCCGGGGGAATGAGGTCGGGGCTGCCGCCGGGCTTGATCTCCACGAAGCGATCCCCGATGATCCCGGCGGTCCGGATGGAGGCGATGCAGTCCTCCTGGAGGGGGACGCCCTTCCGGATCCGGAGGCGGACCACCGCCTCGAAGCGGTCCGGATCGAGGCGGATGTCGGCCACATTGCCCACGGGGACCCCGGCGATCTCCACGGTGGCGTCCTTTTTGAGGCCCGAGACCGAGGTGAACCGGGCCACCACCGGGTAGCTCTCGTCCCGGAAGAGCCCCACGTCGCCGAGACGCACGGCCAGGTAGGCCAGGCAGGCGAAACCGGCCACCAGGAAGAGACCCACCACGGTTTCAAGGTTGAAGCGTTTCACAGGGGCATCATTCCTTCCCGGAACTCGTCCGTATCATAAATGGTCCCCATGGTGGATTCAATGAAGTCCTTCACGTAGGGGTTGGAGGAGAGCTGGAATTCCTCGGGCGGGAGGCAGGCCTGGACCTTGCCGCCGGCCACGAGGGCCACGTAGTCGGCCAGTTTGAAGATCTTCGGGGCGTCGTGGCTCACGATCACCGCCGTGTAGCCCAGCTGCTGCTGCGCCCGGTAGAAGAGGCGGTAGATCTCGGTGCTCCGCTTGACGTCCAGGCCGGTGGTGGGCTCGTCGAAGAAGACCACCTTGGGGTCGAGCACCAGGGCCCGGGCGAGCCCCGCCCGCTTCTGCATGCCGCCGCTGAGCTGGGCGGGGTACTTCTCCTCCACGCCCTCGAGGTCCATCATGGCGAGCTTCTCCCGGACGATGCGACGGACCTCGTCCTCCGGGAGCCGCGTCCGCTCCCGGAGGGGGAGGGCCACGTTGTCGTAGATGTTCATGGAGTCGAAGAGGGCCACGCCCTGGAAGAGGACCCCGAAGTTCAGCCGGACCCGGCGGAGCTCCCGGGTCTTCATGCGCGTGATGTCCCGGCCGTCGAAGAGGATCCGCCCCCGGTCCGGGCGGAGCAGCCCCAGCATGTGCTTGATGATGACGGACTTGCCCTCGCCGCTCGCCCCCACGATGACGGTGGTCTTCCCCTCGGCCACGTCGAGGTCCACGCCGTCCAGGACCTTCTGGCGCCCGAAGGACTTCTCCACCCCGATCATCTGGATGATGGGCCGTGTCGCTTCCATGCCGCCGCTCACATCAGGATGGCCGTGATGAGGTAGTCCATGACGAGCACCGCCACGGACGAGGCCACCACGGCGTTGGTGGTGACCCGGCTGACCCCCTCGGCGCCGAAGCCGCCGGAGCGCTCGTGGTGGAGGAAGTAGCCCTTGGAGGTGGAGATCCAGACCACCAGGAGCCCGAAGCACAGGGATTTCACCAGCCCCATGGAGACGTCCTTCCAGACCACGCTGTGGACCATGCCCTGGTAGTAGGCGCCCGCGCTGACCCCGAGGAGGTTGACCCCCACGAAGCGCCCGCCGGCGATGCCCACCACGTCGAAGATGCTGGTCAAGAGCGGCAGGCAGACCAGGGCCGCCACGAACTTGGGCACCATGAGGTACTTGTGGGGGTCGATGGCCATGCACTCCAGGGCGTCGATCTGCTCGGAGTTCCGCATGATGCCGATCTCGGCGCACATGGCCGACCCCGCCCGGCCCGTCACCATGAGGGCGGTGAGCACCGGCCCCAGCTCCCGGATGAGGCTCAGGGCCACGGCGGAGCCCAGCGCCCCCTCCGACCCGTACTGCCGCAGGGTGTAGTAGCCCTGGAGGCCCAGGACCATCCCGGTGAAGGCCCCGGTGAAGAGGATCACGAAGACCGACTTGGCCCCGATGAAGTGGATCTGGCGCAGGATGGGCCGGAACTTGTAGGGGGGCAGGAGCGCCTGGACGCAGCACTGCCCGAGGAAGATCCCCATCCGCCCGTACTGGTTGAGGTAGTAGAGGGCGTTGTCGCCGATCCACTCGAAGATGCGGAAGATGCCCATGCGCCGTCCCGGTTGCGGAGGAATACCGCGCGGGAGCGCCGCCGCCCCCGGCCCCTGCATGGTGACCGATCCCGGCCGCGGGGTCAAGCCGGGCGCCCCCGCGCCGCCCCTACCCGCCCCCCGCGGCCTCGGCCACGAAGCGGTCGAGGTCGTCCCGGCGGCCGAGCACCAGGAGGGTGTCGCCGGCCCGGAACCGGATGGAGGGCGGGGGCGCGATGGTGACCTCTTCATCGCCGGCCCGCTTGACCCCGATGACGTAGACGCCGAACCGGCTCCGGATCGCCAGCTCCACCAGGGACTTGCCGACGAAGCCCTCGGGGGCCGGGACCTCCACGATGGCGGTCTCGGGCGAGAGGGCGATGTGGTCCACGAGGTTCGGCAAGAGGAGCTGCCGCGCCACCCGGTCGGCCATGTCCCTTTCCGGGAAGACCACCAGGTCGGCCCCCATGAGCCGGAGGGCCTCGCCCTTCTCCCGGGTGTCCACCTGGGCCACCACCCGCCGGACCCCGGTGTGCTGCCGCAGGTGGTTCACCAGCAGGACCGAGACGTCGAAGGAATGCCGCAGCCCGATGACCACGGTGTCCATTTCGAAGACGCCGAGGTGCTCCAGGGCGGCGAAGTCCATGAGATCGGCGGCCACGGCCCGGCCCGCCAGGTTGGCCACCTGCTGGACGAGCCGCGGGTCGCGGTCGGCGGCCAGCACGTCGGCCCCCGCCCGGCACAGTTCCGCGGCCACCTGGAAGCCGAACTTGCTGAGGCCGAGAACGGCGAAGCTTTCCGAAGGTTTCTTCATGTCACGGCACCTCCGCGGGGCGCGCCCGGCTACCCCACCATGAGATCCTCCTCTGGGTAGGTATAGAACAGCCGCGGCCGCTCCCCCACCAGGGACGACACCAGCACCAGGGGCCCGATCCGCCCGGTGAACATGCATGCCATGAGGACCACCCGCCCGGCCTCGCTGAGCTGCCCGGTGACGCCCGTGGAGAGACCCACCGTCCCCACGGCGCTCATCACCTCGAAGAGGTGCTCGAGGAAGAGACCCCGGCTGGCCACGTGGGGCACCTCCCCGAACTCCGTGGCCTGGAGCACCGTCATGGCGAGCAGCACCACGGCCGCGTAGAGCACCACCACGCCGAGGGCCTTGGAGACCACCTCGAAGGGGATGCTCCGCCCCAGGGCCTCGGGGCGGGGGCGGTTCCGGAGCCGGGCCCGGACCAGCGCCCCCACGACGCCCAGGGTGGTGGTCTTGACCCCTCCGCCCGTGGAGCCGGGGGAGGCACCCACGAACATGAGTACCATGAGCACCAGCAGGCTCATGTTGGTGAGCTGCCCGGTGGGGACGGTGTTGAAGCCCGCGGTCCGCGCCATCACCGAGAGGAAGGCCGCCTCGAGGCACTTGATGCCCCAGGACTGGTGGAAGGCGGGGTTGTCCCACTCGAAGGCCAGGAAGAGGGCGGCCCCGCAGGCCACCAGCCCGGCGGTGAGCCGCAGGACGAACCGGCTGTGGAAGGAGAGCCGGCGCCGGCGGCCGGCCAGGCGCGCCCGGGCCTGTTCCACGAGGTCCACGGCCACCACGAACCCCATCCCGCCCGCCACCACCAGGGCCATCACCACGGCGTTGACCACGGGGTCCGCCTGGTAGCGGGAGAGGCTGTCGGGAAAGGGGCTGAAGCCGGCGTTGCAGAAGGCGGAGATGGAATGGAAAACGCCCAGCCAGAGGGCCTTGCGGGCGGGGTAGTCCGCGGCGAACCGGGCGGCGAGACACGCGGCGCCGGCCCCTTCCGCCGCCGCCGTGAAGAGGATGACCCCGCACAGGACCTTGGCCGGCGGGGTGGCGTAGAGGGCGCCGAAGACGTCCCGGGTGCCGGCGGCCCCGGCCGCCCCCATCCGGCCCCGGACGGAGAGCAGGATGAAGTTGGAGATGGTGAGCAGCCCGAGCCCCCCGGCCTGGATGAGGAGCAGGAGGATCACCTGCCCCCGGAAGGTCAGCCCGGTGCCGACGTCCACCACGCTGAGCCCCGTGACGCAGACGGCGCTGGTGGCCATGAAGGCGGCGGCGAGACCCCCGGGGTGCCCGGCGAACCCGTACCGGTCCAGCAGGACGGCCCCCGCCGCGATGAGCAGCAGGAACGTCGAGACGATCTGGACCCCGGGACGCCTGAACCCGACCATGGTACGCCGGTCCTCCCTTCGGGCACGGCGGCTCTCCCGTCCGCCGCCGGCCACGGACCTTCTACCACGGCGGGGGCCGGCCGGCAAAGCCGCCGGGGTGCACGGGGGCGGCGGCTCAGACGGGTTCCGTGTCGTCCGGCGGCAGCGCCGGGGCGAAGTGGTTGAAGGCGGCCACCACCCCCAGGGCGAAGAGCGCCGTCCCGGCGCCCAGGAGGGCGGCCACGGCCACCGGGGCCATGAGGGCCAGGCGGATGAAGACCGTGGACACGGCGAAGGCGGAGTTCCGGAAGGCCATCCGGTACCCGGAACCGTACCGGAGGGAGAGCAAGACGATCAGGATGTCGCTGAAGATGAGCAGCGTGTAGAAGGAAGCGAAGGTGTCCACATCCCCGCCGCTCATCACCAGGCGGCCGAGGTCCAGGAGGCCCATCCCGGTGAAGGCGGCCAGCAGCGCCAGGGCCACCCCCTTCTTGGCCGCCACGAAGGCGGCGCAGTCGGCCTCCTCGGCCTGCATGGGGTCGCGCCGGAGCGCCCTGTAGTACAGGCCGAGCACCACGAAGATCACCAGGGCGGCCGCGGCCGCCGCGGCCATGCCGCCGACGGCCCCGCCGATCTGGGGCCACGCCAGGGGCTCCGTGAACTCCGCGAATTCCTTGAAGGTGTCCCGAAGGAGGATCAGGGAGAGCACCTCGAACTGCTTGCCCAGGGAGACGGAGACCGACTGCGCCAGGGTGAAGATGAGGGAGAGGACCTCCACCACCAGGAGCAGGGTGAAGGCGAAGCGCACCGCGGCCAGGTGGTTGACGGGAAGGATCCCGGCGGCCGGCGCCGGCAGGAGGTGCCGGCGGTTGGCCTCGATGAGGAGCACCGCGCCCAGGAAGGCCAGGGCGAGCCCCGTCCCGAGCACGGGGCGGAGCCGGGGCGATTCCCATCCGGCCCGGAGCCGGTCGAAGCATCTGATGTGGAGGGATGCGGCATGCATGGGGGATCTCGTTCGCCGCCGGCGCGGCGGCCGGTCACTCCTTGAAGACCTCGGGCGTGTGGCGGACGATCTCCGCCTCCACCAGGTAGACCACGTCCTCGGCGATGTTGGTGGCATGGTCGGCGATGCGCTCGAGGTGACGCCCGATGGAGAGCATGTGGATCAGGCAGTTGACCCGGTCGGGGTGCCGTGCGAGTTCCTCCTTCATGACGGCGTACATCTCGCGGTTCATGGCGTCCACGTCGTCGTCCTCGGCCCGCACCCGGTGAGCCAGCCGGACGTCGAGGTTCACCAGGGCGTCGATGCTCCGCGAGAGCATCCCCTGGGCCTTCTCGGCCATGCCCTCGAAGTCGAAGGGCATGCAGATCCGCTCCTGGGTGGCGAGGAAGGCGGCCCGCTCGGCGATGTTCACCGCGAGGTCGCCGACGCGCTCGAGGTCGCTGTTGATCTTCAAGACGGCGATGATGAACCGGAGGTCGATGGCCACCGGCTGGTAGAGGGCGAGGAGTTTGAGGCACTCCTCCTCGATGTCCACCTCCATCTGATCCACCTCGATGTCGCCCTGGATGACCTCCTCGGCCATCGGGGCGTTGCGTTCCATGACGGCCTGGGTGGCCTTGTGGACGCTTTCCTCCACCACGGCGCTCATGGCCAGGAGCTGCTTCTTGAGGTTTTCGATGTCGCGCTGGAGATGCTTGGACATGGGGGCCTCCCGGTTCGCCTTACCCGAACCGCCCGGTGATGTAGTCCTCGGTCTGTTTCTTGGAAGGATTGGTGAAGATCTGCTCCGTGGCGCCGAACTCCACCAGGCGGCCCTCGTAGAAGAAGGCGGTGTAGTCCGAGACCCGGGCCGCCTGCTGCATGTTGTGGGTGACGATGACGATGGTGTAGTCGGCGCGCAGTTCCCCGATGAGCTCCTCCACCCGCGCCGTGGAGCGGGGGTCCAGGGCCGAGGCCGGCTCGTCCATGAGGAGGATCTCCGGCCCCACCGCCAGGGCCCGGGCGATGCAGAGCCGCTGCTGCTGCCCGCCGGAAAGGCCCATGGCGTTGGCGTCGAGCCGGTCCTTGACCTCGTCCCAGAGCCCGGCCCGGACGAGGCTCCGCTCCACGATCTCGGCCAGCTGGCGGCGGTTCCGCACCCCGTGGATCCGGGGACCGTAGGCCACGTTGTCGAAGATGGACTTGGGGAAGGGGTTGGACTTCTGGAAGACCATGCCCACGCGCTTCCTGAGCCGCACCACGTCGGTTCCCGGGGCGTAGATGTCCTCCCCGTCGATCAGGACCCGGCCCTCCACCCGGGCCCCGTCCACGATGTCGTTCATGCGGTCCAGGGTGCGGAGGAAGGTGGATTTTCCGCACCCGGAGGGCCCGATGAGGGCGGTCACCCGCCGGGCCTCGACGTCCATGTCGATGCCGAAGAGGGCCTGGGTGGCCCCGTAGTAGAAGTTGAGGCCCCGGACCTGGATCTTGATCTCGCCGGACGGCCGGCGGATGCGTCGCGCTACCATCGGTATCTTTTCCGGTAGTGGAGGCGGAGCAGCACCGCCCCGAGGCTCATGCCGAGCACCAGGACGAGCAGCACGAAGGCCGTCCCGTACTGCATGGGGAGCACCTTCTCGGCCTCCGGGTGTTGGGTGGCCAGCACGTAGAGATGGTACGGCAGCGCCATCACCTGGTCAAAGACGGACTTCGGCAGCTGCGGGAGGTAGAAGGCCGCCACGGTGAGCAGGATGGGCGCCGTCTCGCCGGCCGCGCGGCCGATGGCCAGGATGGAGCCGGTGATCATCCCCGAGACGGCGTAGGGCAGGACGTTGGTCCGGATGGTCTGCCACTTGGTGGCGCCCAGGGCCAGGCTCGCCTCCCGGAGCCCCTTCGGGACCGCCTGGAGGGCCTCCTCGCTGGCCACCACGATGGTCGGCAGCACCATGCAGGCCAGGGTCAGGCTGCCGGCCAGGATGGAGGCGCCGAAATCCAGGAAGATCACGAAGAGGCCCAGGCCGAAGAGGCCGAAGACGATGGAGGGGACGCCGGCCAGGGTCACCACGGCCAGCCGCACGAGCCGGGTGAAGCGCCCCTGCCGGGCGTACTCCGAAAGGTACACCGCGGCCCCGATGCCCAGGGGGAGCGCCGCCGCGATGGTGCCCGCCGAGAGGCAGAGGGTACCCACGATGGCGGGGAGGATCCCGCCCTCCGCGCCGCTCCGGCGGGGGAAGCCGGTCACGAACTCCCAGCTCATCACCGGCAGCCCGTGCCGGATCACGTCGAAGAGGATGTAGCCCACCACGGCCACGATGAGGTAGGTGACCAGGCGGAGGCCCCAGAAGCCCGCGCGCTCGAGGTGTTCCCGCCTCATTTCATCATCCCGTAGCGCTTGAGGACCCGCTGGGCCACCAGGTTGATGGCGAAGGTGGCGGCGAGCAGCACCACGCCCACGCAGAAGAGGGCCCGGTAGTGGTCGCTCCCGAAGGGCACCTCCCCCATCTCCGCCGCGATGGTGGCGGTCATGGTGCGGACCGGGTCCAGGGGCGAGAAGGTGATGATGGGGGAGTTGCCGGTGACCATCATGACCGCCATGGTCTCGCCGACGATGCGCCCCATGCCCAGCATCACCGCGGCGATGATGCCCGGCAGCGCCGCCGGCACCGTGACCCGCCAGATGGTCTGGAAGGGGCTCGCCCCCAGGGCCAGCGAGGCCTGCTTGTACGAGCGGGGCACGCTGTTGATGGCGTCCTCGGAGATGGAGATGATGGTGGGCACCGCCATGAGGGCCAGCAGCAGGGCGCCGGTCAGGGCGTTGAGCCCCGTGTAGAGCCCGAAGGCCCGCTTCACCAGGGGCGCCACCACCACCAGGCCGAAGAAGCCCAGCACCACCGAGGGGATGGAGGCCAGGATCTCGATGAAGGGCTTCAGGAACTCGCGCTCGGCGGGCCGGGCCACCTCGGCGATGTAGACGGCCCCGAAGACGGAGAAGGGCACGCTGAAGACCGTGGCGAGCGCCGTCACCAGCGTGGAGCCCGCCGCCAGGGGGGCCAGGCCGTAGCGTTCCCGGACGAAGGAGACCGGGGCCCAGCGGGTGTCGAGGAGCGCCCCGAGCCCCGGCTCTTTGAGGAACGGGAGGGCCTCCTTGCCGAGGAAGACGAAGATGAGCGCCACCACCAGGATGCTGGTGGAGGCCGCCGCGAGCAGCAGGAGGTGGATGGCCCTTTCCCGGAACATCGCCCCCCTACCGGACCGGCACGTACCCCGTCTCGCGGACGATCCGCTGGCCCTCGGGCCCCAGGCAGAAGTCCACGAAGGCCTTGGCCAGGCCCCGGGGCGCCCCGTTGGTGTAGAAGCGGAGCGGGCGGGCGATGGGGTAGCTCCCGTCGCGCACGGCGGCCTCGGAGGGCGCCACCGCCGGGGCGGCCGCGTCCTTCCGGATGCGCACGGTCTTCACCCGCCCCTTGGCCTCCACCGCGTAGCCCAGGCCCACGTAGCCGATGGCCCAGCGGTCGGCCGCCGCGGCCTGGACGATGGCCGAGGTGGCGGGCATGAACCGGGCCCGGGGGGTGTAGTCCTCCTTCTGGAGGACGTGCTCCAGGAAGAAGACGAAGGTCCCGGAGCTGTTGTCGCGGGAGAGGACGAGGATGGGGGCGTCGGGGCCGCCCACCTGGTTCCAGCGGGTCACGGCCCCGGTGAAGATCTTCCGAAGCTGCTCCAGGGTGAGGGTGGAGACGGGGTTCGCCGGGTTCACCACCACGGCGATGGCGTCCCGGGCCACCACGGTGGCCACGGGCTGGATCCCGCGCCGGGCGGCCAGCTGGAGTTCCCGGGGCCGGATGGCGCGCGAGGCCGCGCAGATGTCTGTGGTGCCGTTCAGGAGCGCGGCGATCCCCGTGCCCGAGCCCCCGCCCGTGACCGAGACCTCCACGCCCGGGTGGGCCTTCATGAAGGCCTCGGCCCAGGTGCTGGCAAGGTGCACCATGGTGTCGGAGCCCTTCACCGTGAGGTAGCGGGCCTCCTGCCCCGCGCGGGCGGGACCGGCGGCCGCGGCGAGGAGCGCGGCCGCGGCGGCCAGCAGGAACAGTGTCGGGATATGCCTCTTCATGGGTCTTCCCTCCCTTCCGGGTACCGACGGCACCCTCGTTTCTAGATATCGATTGTTAGGATCGTGTTAGGCCGGGATGAGATTCGCGCAAGGGACGGCGACGTCATCAGAACTTCACCTGCCAGACCGCCTGCACCTTGTGCTCGTCGCCCAGGCGGTTTCCGGGGACCGGGGCCTTTCCCTTCCCGCCGCTGTCCCGCCCGTAGTCCGTGGCCTCCCAGGCCAGGAGCAGCATGTTCCCCTTGTGGAAGTCGTAGGAGAGGCCGGCGATCCACATGTCGTAGCCGGCGTCGCGGGCCACCCGGCCGTCGGTGTCGGCGTCGAAGTGGTCGAAGCGGCCGAGGAGGGCCAGGCGCCGGCCGGGCACCGGCATGGCCACCCGGCAGAAGAAGGAATAGCCCCCGGTGTCCAGGGCCCGGCCCAGGGCGTCCACGTAGGTGCCCTGGGCGTTGCCCTCGGTGGTGAAGACCTGGGCCGTGGCGATCACCCACGGGTGCTCGAAGCTCGCCATGCCGAGGTGCACGGCGTAGTCCGGGTACCCGCCCGTGGGGACGAAGGCGGTGTTGCCCTCGCCGCGGATCCCGAGGTAGCTCAGCTGGAACCCCGGGACGAGGTCCGGCAGCGGCCGCAGCGTGAAGCGGCCCTCCAGCACCTTGTTCCCGTTCTTCTCCGAGGCGTGGTAGCCGGAGCCGTTGTAGACGCCGACGTGCCAGCTCCCGTACCGGCCGTCGTAGTGGGGGTTGCCGGTGCGCCGGGCGGCGCCGGCGAGGCGGCCGAGGAACCCGCCCCGGAGGCTCACGCCGATGTCGGCGGAGTTGAAGATCCCGGCCCGCTCGACGGCCATGGTCCCCTGGCACCGGTACGGGTTGACGTGCTCCTCGAAGTCGAGCCAGGGGATGTGGCCCTGGCCGATCTCGAGCTTGAGCCCGGTGAGGGGGCCGAGGTCGCCGGGCCGGATCTCGGCGTAGAGGTACTTGAGGCGAACCTTCCAGTCTTCATCGGCGTCCCGGTGGATGTCGGTGGTGATCCGGGCGCCGAGCCAGGGGGCGAGGGTCTTCTGCACGGTGAGGTAGCCGCGGGTGAGGGTGAAGCGGTTGAAGCTCGTCGAGGCGTCCGCCGGGGCCGCGGCCTCGCCGGCGGCGTAGTCCAGGTAGGCCAGGACCCCCACCTTGAGCCCCTGGAGGGCGGGCGGGAGCTCGGCCGGCGGCGCCGCTTCGGCCTCGCCGCGGATGCGGGCCGCCTCGGAGGGGGTGAGGACCCCCTTGCGGACCAGGGTATCGACCAGGGCATCGTCCGCCGCCCGCGCCGGCGCCGCGGCGGCCGCGAGCACGGCCAGGGCCAGGGCCAGGGCGAGCATGCCCGGGAGCCACTTGGGGAATCGGGGTTTCGGATCGCGCATGGTGTCGTCCCTCCTCTCCCGGGTGCCTCGGCACCCCGAGTTTCAGGACGAGCCTAGCGGGCCCTTGTAAGAGAACGGTTAGGGGCGGGTTAAAAGTCGATGGCGCCGCCTCACCCACGGTGCGGCGGAAGGGACGCGCCGCGTTCCGGCGCCGAGGGACCTCGGGGGCATCCCCGGGGATCACGCCGACAGGAACAAGGCCGTCACGGCCAGGGTCAGGAGGGTGACCGGAACGCCGGTGCGGGCGTGGTTCCGGTAGGTGAAGGCGACCCCGGAACGCGCGGCCGCGTCGGCGACGATGATGTTGGCGATGCTGCCCACGAGCAGGAGGTTGCCCGCCAGGGTGCTGGCCACGGCGAGGATCAGCGGCGCCGCCGGATCGGTGGCCGCGGGTATGAGGAGCATCACCGCCGGGACGTTGGAGACGGCGTTGCTCAAGAGGACGGTGACCGCGAAGAGCCACCCCGGCCGGGAGGGATCCGCGCCGAGCCCCTGGAGCCCTGCCAGCGCCCGGGCGGGAAGACCGGTCTGCTCGAAGGCGTGGTTCACCACGAAGAGGCCGATGAACAGGACCAGGAGCTGCCAATCGACGAGGTTGAGCATGTCCCTCGAGTAGACCCTGCGGCTGGCGAGGAGCACCCCGGCGCCGCCGAGGGCGGCGATCTCCCTGGGGATGCCGGAGAAGAGGAAGAGGGCGAAGAGGACCGAGGCGACCAGGAGCCCCTTGAAGGTCTGCTCGAGGTCGAGAGGCGGGATCCCCGCCGCCGCGGTTTCCGGAACGCTCTTTCCGGGCGTCTCTTCCCAGCGGCCGCGGAACTGGAAGACGATCACCCCCCAGGTGATCAGAAGGCCGGCCGCGGCCGGCAGCGATGCCGCCTCGGCGAAGGCCACGAAATCCAGCCGGAAGCTCTGGCCGATCAGCATGTTCTGGGGGTTGCCGATCAGGGTGGCGGCGGAGCCGATGTTGGCGGCGCAGGCCAGGGCGAGGAGGAAGGGAAGCGGGTCGAGCCGTTGCTTGCGGCAGCCGTCGATGAGCACCGGCGCCATGGCGAGGCAGATGATGTCGTTGCTGAAGACCGCGGAAAGGATGCCGGCCAGGAAGATCACCGCGGCGAGCCACAACGGCGGCGCGAGGCGGAGCTCCGCGGTCTTCCGGGCGCAGAAGGCGTAGAAGCCGCCCAGGCGGAGCTGGGCCGAAACCACCATCATGGCGAACAGCAGGGAGACGGTGGGGATGTCCACCGCCGTGACCGCCTGCCCGAGGGTGGTCCGGCCGGAGGCCACCAGGACGATGGCGCCCAGGAGGGCGATGCCGGTGCGGTCGAGCCGCAGCCTGGGGAACCTGCCCGCCATCATCCCCAGGTAGACGAGGCCGAAGACCCAGGCCTCCAGCGGTCCGGTCACGGAGGTCATGGGGAGAGCCGTTTGGTCAGGATCACCCGGTGGTCGCCGGCGAGATAGAAATCGCGGACCAGCGCCTCCTCCCTGAATCCGTGGGCCAGGTAGAAGGCGCGCGCCGGGGCGTAGGGCGGGCTGCTCGATGTCTCCACCACCACCAGCCGGCCTCCCTGGCCGGCGATCCGCCGTTCCGCCTCCGCCAGGAGCGCCGAGGCCACGCCGCGACGCCGGGCGCGCCGGGCGGTGACCAGCCAGTAGACGTCATGGGTGCCCACGGTGCAGGGGGTGGGACCGTGGCAGATCCAGCCGCAGACACCGATCCCGTCCTCGGCCACCAGGGAATGGTAGCCGGAGGCGGCCCCGCGGCTGATCGCATCCTCGAACACCTCGCGCCCCACCAGGCACTCCTCCGGCCGGAACACCCCGGCTTCGTACAGGATATCCATCACCGCCTCCTGGTCGCCCTTCACCGCCTCGCGCAAGCTGAGGGGCGCCGTGGGGAGCGCGGCGGAGTGCCCTGCCGGGAGGCTTCCCGGAGCGGCCTTCATCGAGGTACGCACCATGGCGGCGACGAAATCGGCGTAAGGGATCTCGCCCGCCTCCAGGGCGGCGGCGAACCCCGCCTCGGGCGAGATGTCCGGGTTGGCGTTCACTTCGAGGACGAAGAGGGCGCCGGTCGCACTCTCGAGCCGCATGTCCACCCGGGCGTATCCCCGGGCGCCGGTCGCCCGAAAGGCGGCCAGGGCGGTCCGCCGCACCAGGGCGGCCGTCCCTTCGTCCAGGGGCGCGGGGAGGATCCGCGGGGTGTTGTGGAAGGCGAACGAGTCTTCTTCCCACTTGGCGCTGTAGTCCACCACCCGCGGGGTTCCCTCGGGAAGGCGGGAGAAGTCGATCTCCGCCAGGGGCAGCACCACCGGCCCCCCGCCCAGGTCCACCACCGAGACGTTCAGCTCCCGGTCGCCCACCAACGCCTCCACCAGCGCCGGTTGGCCGAAACGCTCGTGGACGGCGCCGATGGCATCGTCCAGCCTCCGGCCGGGCCCGTCCACCACCGACTCGTCGGCCCGGATGCCTTCGCTGGCGTCGGCGCGGACCGGCTTGACCAGCAAGGGACCTCGGGGCAGCCTGGCACCGTCCGCCTGGGTGCCGGGAGGGACCACCACCCCGGGGGGGACGGGGATGCCGGCCTCGGCCAGGGCGCCGCGGGTCCAGGCCTTGTCCAGGGTCAGGGCGAGGCAGGCGGTCTCCGAACCGGTGCAGCCGCGTCCCAGGGCCCGGCAGATGGAGGGCACGTGGACGGCGTCCTCCGGCCGGCCGGGAAAGGATTCCACCAGGTTGAAGACCACCGGCTCCTGGCCGGCCTGGAGCAGCGGCAGCACCTCCTCGAGGCGGTCGGCTGGCGCCGTGCGCACGCGAAACCCCTTCCCGGCGAGCGCCCTGGCCACGGCCTCCACCTCGTCGAGGACGCCCCGGTCGCTTTCGGGGGCGTTCTCGCCGGGTCGGTTGTAGAGGATGATGACCCCGGGAAGCGGTTCAGCCGCCATGGCCGAGCCTCTTCCGCGCCGAGGCGACGATGGCGCCGATGAGTTCCCCGTATTCCATGCCGCAGGCGGTGGCGGTCATGGGGAGATCCGAGTGGGTGGGGTGGAGTCCGGGCAGGGGGTTGATCTCGAGAAAGGCGGGGTTGCCGTCCGCGTCGAGGCGGATGTCCACCCGGCCGGCGTCGCGGCACTGCAGGGCGCGGTAGGACGCAAGCGCCAGTTCCTCGACGGCGGGGAGGACCGGATCATGGGTGACCAGGAGGTAATCCACGTACTGTTCGCATTCCTCCTTGACCTTGAAGGAGTAGTCGCCGTCGGGGGCGTCCGGGCGGAGGCGGACTTCCAGGGTCCCCAGGACCCTGGCCTCCCTGCCGGTGCCGAGGATGGAGGTGGTGAACTCCCGGCCGGGGAGATATTCCTCCACCAGCACCGGCTGGCGGAAGGTCTCGAGCAGCCGACCGCAGACGGCGGCCAGCGCCCGGCCGTCGTCCACCCGGCTCGCTCCGTCGATCCCCTTCCCGGTCCCTTCCGCAAGGGGCTTGGCGAAAAGGGGGTAGCCCAGGGAAAGAGGGTCGAGGTCGTCCAGGGAGGCGATCACCCGGGAGGCGGGGGTCGGAAGCCCTGCCGCCCTGATCACCTGCTTGGCCATCTCCTTGTCCAGGGTGAGCGCGCAGGTGAGCGGATCGGAAAAGGTGTAGGGGATCGAGAAAAGCTCCAGCAGCGCCGGGACCTGCGCCTCGCGGCACCGGCCGCCGCGGCCCTCGGCGATGTTGAAGACCAGGTCCCAGCGATGGCCCTGGGCGAGCCGGGCGCACAGGGCCCGGCCGTTGCCGATGCGGTCGACGTCGAAGCCGTTTCCGGCAAGGGCTGCGGCGATGGCGTCGATGGTCTCGGCGGAGTCGAATTCCGCCGCTTCTTCAGGGCTGAGCCCTTCGGCCAGGGCGTCGCTGCGAAGGTCGTAGGCGAAACCGATGACGGGTTTCATAGGAGTCTCCATGGGGAAAAGGGTTTGTTAGCGGATGCGGGAGGCGACGCCGCGGAAGAGCGCCTTGGCCCCCCGCTTGAGGTTGGCGATGCTGTAGCCTCCTTCCTGCACCAGCAGGAGGGGGCGCCTGAGGGAGGCGAGCTTGCGCCCGATCTCCTCAAGAGCCCGGGCGGAAAGGCGGAACGACCCGGTGGGGTCGCCGGCCATGGTGTCGAACCCCAGGCTGACCACGAGGAACTGCGGCGCGAACCGGCCGATCCGCCGGAGGGCCTCATCCAGCGCCGCCAGATAGTCGCGGCCGCCGGTATTCTCCGGCAAGGGCAGGTTGAGGTTGGCCCCCTTCCCTTCCCCCTCGCCGGTTTCGTCGGCAAAGCCGCTGAAGTAGGGATAGGCGTGGTTGGGGTGGCCGTGGATGGAAACGGTGAGCACGTCGCCGCGGCGGTAGAAGATATCCTGGGTGCCGTTGCCGTGGTGGAAGTCGATGTCGAGAACGGCGGTCCGCCCCATGGCGCTCAGCCGGTTGGCGGCGATGGCGCTGTTGTTCATGTAACAGAACCCGCCGAACAGCCTGTGTTCCGCGTGGTGCCCAGGCGGCCTGCAGAGCACGTAGGCCACCGGCGCGCCTTTCAAGATGGCATCGGCGCCGCTCAAGGCGGCGTCCACCGCCTTGCGCGCGGCATCGAAGGCGTTCCGGGTGAGGGGGGTGAAGGTGTCGATGCAGTAGTAGCCGGCGCGGACGGCGAGCTCCCTGGGCCTCCGCTCGGGGCGGCGCACCGGGAAGACGTACGGATAGACCGCCTTGTTCGGCGGCAGCCCCTTGCACACCTTCTTGAGATAGGCGAGGAACTCGGCGTCGTGCACCGCGGTGATGAACTGGTCGCCGTAATGGCGGATGGGCTGCTCCTGGAAGAGTTCCAGGCCTTGGACGGCCTCCGCCAGGGCGTTGACCCTGGTCGGTCGTTCCACGTAGCCGGTGTCATGGACATGGTGGATGATGTGCTCCCGGGTGATGAACAGGGCGAAGGGCTTGGCGAGACGGCCGGTGGCCACCCCGTCCTTCTGCGCGGTGCGCTTGATGTACCGCGGCGGCCGCAGGCGGACCGGGTCGTCGGTAAAGGACTCCACCACCAGCCTGATGTACTTCCGGTCGGTGATGGCGGCGTATTTGCGGGAGAGGATCAACCGTACCGCGGCCTGCGCCTCCTTCCGCCGCAAGGGTGAGGTCCGGCCGAGCCCGTCGAAAAGGAGCATGGGCGCCGGGCCTTCCCCGATGGGGGTCTCGTAGGCGGTGCCCACCACCGGCAGCACGGAATACCGTTCGTAAAAGCGGAGCCGTTTCCGGTTTTCGGCAAGGGTGGCTTCGTCCATGCCGGGCAGGGGGTTGTCGGGGAGCGCCTCGAGGTAGAGGCCGTGACAGCCCACTCCTCGGCAGAACTCCCGCACCGCCTCGTAAAGGGCGCCGCCGACCCCGCCGCCGCGGAGCCCACCCGCCACGGCCATGAAGTCCAGGAAGGCGAAGTGGGCGTCGGTGAAGTGGAGCAGCAGCGCGAACCCCACCACCTTGCCCGTGGGGCGTTCCGCCACCAGCAGCACGGTGCGGTAGCCCGCGCTCAGAGGGTCGTCCAGCCGCTGGGGGATCTGGTCGGCCACCTCGGCAGCACCGCTGAAGTTCGCCAGGAAGAGATCCTGCACCTGGGCGATGGTCCCTTCCTGTCGAAAGGAACTGAAAATCCTTCGGATACGGATCATATCGCCCCCGGTTCAAGAACGGCGTCGGGCCCGCCGGAGGATCCTGGCCGACCTCTCGGGCAGGATCGTGCCGCAGCCGCCGGCGGCGAGATCGAAGACCGTCGGCGCCTCAGCGGCGGTGCCGGCGCAAGGCCCTTGGCCTCCGTTGTCCTGCCGGGGCTCGGGGTAGCTCACCAGCATCCCCTCGAAGTTCCTGAGCACCGTGTGGGTGGGGCTCACGGTGACCACGTAGTTGGGAAGGACCGGGATCTTGCCGCCGCCCCCCGGGGCGTCCACCACGTACGTGGGGATGGCGAGGCCGCTCAGCCGCCCCCGCAGGTATTCCATGATGGCGATACCCTGGCTGATGGAGGTGCGGAAGTGTTCCACCCCCCGGACCAGGTCACACTGGAAAAGGTAGTACGGCCGGACCCGGTTGCGGACCAGGGCGCGGAAAAGGGTCTCGAGCACCTGCGGATCGTCGTTCACCCCCTTGAGGAGGACGGTCTGGTTCCCCACCTGGATGCCGGCGTCCACCAGCCTTGCCAGGGCCTGGCTCGCCGTAGTGGTGAGCTCGTTGGGATGGTTGAAATGGGTGTTCAGCCATATCGGCTGGTACCGGCGGAGCATGGCGGTGAGTTCGTCGGTGATCCGCATGGGGAGGGTGACCGGCGTCCGGCTGCCGATCCGGATGATCTCCACCGACTCCACCGAACGGACGGCCGCCAGGATGGTTTCCAGCCGTTCGGTTGCCATGGTCAGGGGGTCGCCGCCGGAGATGATCACGTCACGGATCTGGGGATTGGCGCGGAGATAGTCGACGATCCTCTTCAGCCGGGACGGGGCGAGGGACCATTCCCGCCGCCCCGCCACCCGCTTGCGGGTGCAGTGGCGGCAATACATGGCGCACATCGAGGTGGCCAGGAGGAGCGCCCGGTCGGCATAGCGGTGGACCAGGCCCGGGACCGCCATGTCGTGGTCTTCCTCCAGGGGGTCGTTCTGGAGAAAGGGAGGGTCGTACAACTCCTCGGGCTGGGGCACGGCCATCCGGTACACGGGGTCGGACGGGTTCCATTCCCGGATCAATGAGGCATAGTACGGCGTGATGGCCAGCGGGAACTTGAGGGCCGCTTCCACCATTTCCGGGACGATATCGATCTCGGGAAATGCGCGGGCCAGCTCGGTCAGGTTGCGGAACCGCCTCTTGAGCTGCCACCGCCAGGAATCCCAGGATTTGGCGCAGAAACCGGCGGGAGAGAGGGAGGAGGTGCGGTTGGCGGAGGGGATGGCCCTGAACGGGCGGAAGGCGGAAGTGGGCGAAGGGGACTTTGCCGCGGCTGTCGACGGAGGTTCGTCGTCCTCGCTTTCCAGGACGCTTGCCTCCGTGGTGGGGCACGGTCTGGCGCCTTTGACTGTGAAGCTTCTGGTCTCTTTCATCGTTTTTTCTGGCCTCTCCAGGACGATGATCTTCGCCCCCCCACGGGGAGGGGATCCTCTCCCCCCATATATGTATCCCCCGCAGAGAAAGCAAGAAGATTTTGCAGGGGGACAAAAAAAACGGGGAGAGCTCGCCGGCCGGCGGCGGGATTGTATAACTTGATATTTTTACATCAAAAGTCATCCACTCTTCGGCGACCCCGCCGGCGTGCCGCCCCGGCAGGACGGCGGCGATCCCGGCCACAGGATCGGCAAGCACCCGGGAGCGTTCCAGCTGCGGGTGACGGCGGCAGCCTCGTCCCCGCCGGCGCCGCCCTGGCCGAGGGTCCCTCCCGCCGGAGCGCCGCCAACCCCTTGGCGCCCAGGTATTTCGGACGCAGCAGTCAGCGCCGCATCGGGGGCTCCCGGGCGTCGCAGGTCCGGGCGGGCCGTGCCGCGGCACCTCGAACCGCCCGGGACCCCATGGATTTCGGAGGCACCCACCCCGATCCCCCTCCCCGGGGCGGCGCCCGATTTTTTTATTGACTTGTTTTTAACGGAAAATTATTCTCCAAAACTAGGTTCCGGAAACGAGGAGGAGGACCGCCGCTCCATTGGGAGACCCCCGGACAAGACTGGAAGCGATGCTCGCGCGGTTGCGGGAGCGCAAGTTCCGCATCACGCCCCAGCGGCTGGCGGTCCTCAAGATCCTCTCCGAGAGCCGAGGCCACCCCGGTGTCGAGGCCATCTACAGGCAGGTGCAAAGGGACTTCCCCACCACCAGCCTGGCCACCATCTACAAGACGATCTCGCTTTTGAAGGAACTGGGCGAGGTGCTGGAACTGGGGTTCCCCGAGGGGGGAAACCGCTATGACGGGAACAGACCCTATCCGCACCCCCACGTGGTCTGCATCCGGTGCCGGAAGATCATGGACCTGGACCTGGCAGGCTTCGAAGGGCTCAGCCGGGAGGTGAGCGCGAAGACCGGGTTCAGGATCGTCAACCACCGCGTGGACTTCTTCGGCATCTGCCCGGAATGCCAAGAGAAAAACCGGAAGTCAGTGCTGCCTTGAGCCCTATGATCGAGAACGATTATCTGGAGAATTTATTTCTTTTTGAGGTGTTGGTGGTCTTTGCGGCCGTGCAGGCGAAGATGTAACGGCCGGGAAAGCGGGCGCGGCCCGGGACGAGCCCTCGGTCCGAGGGGAACAAGGAGGGAGCCATGGAAGAGAAGACCCAAAATGTCAGGAAGAAGAGGTGGATCACGGACTGGTGGCCAAACAGGTTGAACCTCAAGGTGCTGCGGCAGAAGTGCCCGGATTCCAACCCCTACGGGCCGGAATATGACTACAGGAAGGAATGCGGGCAACTGGACCTGGCAGCCGTCAAGAAGGACCTCCAGGAGCTCATGACCCAGTCCCAGGACTGGTGGCCGGCGGATTTCGGCCACTACGGGCCCCTCTTCATCCGCCTGGCCTGGCACAGCGCGGGCAGCTACCGGATCCACGACGGCAGGGGCGGGGCCAGGGGCGGCGGGATCCGCTTCGCCCCCCGCATCGATTGGCCGGACAACATCAGCCTGGACAAGGCCGTCCGTCTGCTCTGGCCCGTGAAGCGGAAATACGGCCGGAAGCTGTCCTGGGCCGACCTCATCGTGCTCGCCGGCAACGCGGCCCTGGAATCCATGGGCGTCAAGGTCATCGGCTTCGCCCTGGGGCGCGAGGACGCCTGGGAACCGGACGAGGGGGCGGACTGGGGCCCGGAAGAGGAGATGCTCACCGGCAAGGAGCGCTTCAAGGGAGGGGGCCTGGAGAAGCCCTTCGCCGCCACGGAGATGGGCCTGATCTACGTGAACCCGGAGGGCCCCGGGGGCCATCCCGACCCCGTGGCCTCCGCCGAGGAGATCCGGGTGGCCTTCGGGCGCATGGGCATGGACGACGAGGAGACCGTGGCCCTGATCGCCGGCGGGCACGCCTTCGGCAAGTGCCATGGTGCGGCCGAGGACATCCACCTGGGGCCGGACCCCGCCTCATCGCCCCCGGAACAACAGGGCCTGGGCTGGAAGTTCGACTACAAGACCGGCAAGGGGCCGGACACCTTCACGTCCGGGTTCGAGCTTGCCTGGTCGCCCACCCCCACGCGTTTCGGCGTCCAGTACCTCCACCTGCTCTTCAACAACGAGTGGGAACTGACCAAGAGCCCGGCGGGCAAGCAGCAGTGGGTGGCCAAGGACGCGCAGGCCGTCGTTCCCGACGCCCACGACCCGCAGAAGAAGCACCCGCCCATGATGCTCACGGCCGACCTGGCCCTGCGGTTCGACCCGGTCTACTCCGAGATCGCCCGGCGGCTCCTGAAGAACCCCGAGGAATTCGAGGCGGCCTTTGCAAAGGCCTGGTTCAAGCTCATCCACAGGGATCTCGGGCCCCGCTCCTGCTACCTCGGTCCCGAGGTGCCCGAGGAGGTCTTCGTCTGGCAGGATCCCCTGCCCGAGCGCGTTCACGAACCGATCGATCAGGACGACATCCGGGCGCTGAAAAGGGAGATCCTGGCCTCGGGCCTGGATGTGGCCCGGCTCGTCTACACGGCCTGGTCCGCGGCCGCCACCTACAGGGATTCGGACAGGCGCGGGGGGGCCAACGGCGGCCGTCTCCGCCTCGCCCCCCAGAAGGACTGGGCGGTCAACCACCCCCAGGACCTGGCCAAGGTGCTCTCCGTCTACGAGGGCATCCAGGAGAGGTTCAACGAAAGGGCGCGGGGGGGCAAGGGGGTCTCCATGGCGGACCTCATCGTGCTGGGCGGGTGCGCCGCTGTGGAGGCTGCGGCCAGGAAGGCCGGGGTTGAGATCACCGTGCCCTTCGCCCCGGGAAGGGTGGACGCGGGCCGGGACCAGACGGACGAGGCCTTCTATTCGGCCATGGAGCCTTCGGCCGACGGATTCCGCAACTACTGGCAGGATCGGGGCCCCGTCGCCGAGGACGATGTCTTGGGCACGCCGGAGTACTGCCTGGTGGACAAGGCCCAGCTCCTCACCCTCACCGTGCCCGAGATGACCGCCCTGGTGGGCGGGCTGCGGGTCCTGGGGGCCGTGTACAACTACGAAAAACACGGGGTCCTCACCGCCGCACCCGGCACCCTCACCAACGACTTCTTCGTCAATCTCCTGGACATGGGAACGGAATGGAAACCCGCCGACGACCGGCACCACCTCTACAACGGCTACGACAGGAACACGGGCGGGTTGAAGTGGACGGCGACCCGGGTGGACCTGGTCTTCGGCCACCACGACGAGCTGCGGGCCGTGGCCGAGGTCTACGGTGCCGCAGACGGCCGGGAAAAACTGGTCCACGACTTCGTGGCCGCGTGGGACAAGGTCATGAACCTGGACCGCTTCGACCTGAAATAGCCCCCGACGTGTGCACGGGATGGGCGGGGCTCGGCCGCCCACCGTGCACCGTGGCGCCCGCTCCCGCCCTGCCTCTGGGGTGTCCGGGGCGCCCCGCCCGGGCGCCAGGGAGGCGCCTAGTCCGCGCAGGCGGGGAGGTGCGGCCCGTCGCGGCGTGCACGTCTTCGTCGAACGCTGGCCGGTCCGTGCCGCCGCCGTCTTTCCCCCACGGGCCGCCGGCGCAGACAGGCCGAAGATGTACTTCGATCCCCGGCCTGCACAACGCCGAGCCACGCCGTGGGCCCGTCCTCGTCGCGGAGGGAGCGTGTCATGCCCGTATCGCTGTCCATCGCCCTGGCCCTCCTGCTCGGCGCCTCCGGCGGCGTCTTGCTGCTGCACCACCGGCGCGCCGCAGCCGAGCGGCTCTTCCTGCTCCTCTTCACCGATGGCTGCCTCGCCGGCCTCGAAATTCCTGGGACACCTTGCCTATTGCTCTTCTTCTGACGCCCTGGCTTCCGGCGTCTCAAACCCGACCGGTTAGGTTTTCAAGACGGGCCACAAAATCCTCATCCCCCACGGAGCGGCCTGTCCTTTCGTGGCCATGAAACCCCGAAAAAGCTCCTCCTCACCGCCAAATGCCCCCGATACCCCTCTTGAGTGGCTCACGACATGGGGCGGGCTTATCCTGTCGTAATCCCTTCAGTAATCAGGTCAATTCCTTCTATAAGCTGCTTCGTCGTTTAGGTTTCTTGCTCGACGGGTCGTAATCCCTTCAGTAATCAGGTCAATTCCTTCGAAAGAGACGCGGCAAGAGATCATCGCCGCGTCAACGTCGTAATCCCTTCAGTAATCAGGTCAATTCCTTCTTGTCGCAATAAACGGGAGAGTCGGCGGAGTATATGAGTCGTAATCCCTTCAGTAATCAGGTCAATTCCTTCCGCGAGTTTCGTTCGTCAATATCTCAAGAAAGGAGCGTCGTAATCCCTTCAGTAATCAGGTCAATTCCTTCAGTAAGAACTAGTAGGCTCAATCCGTTCGAGGATTTTGGTCGTAATCCCTTCAGTAATCAGGTCAATTCCTTCACCGGTGACAGGTATGCGAACCTATACGTGAAAGGAGGTCGTAATCCCTTCAGTAATCAGGTCAATTCCTTCCAGAAAAGGAGGGCATAAAAAATGAAACAGGTTCTAGAGTCGTAATCCCTCATCGGAGGTTACCCGATCGACCCTAAAGCGGCCTTTGTGACCCCTCCGGCCAATGCCTATTTCTCCCATACGCATCACAGAAAAGACGATATGTGGACGAAACCGAAGTGCAGGCCCAAAAATCAACAAACTGAAAGAAAAGATGTCGCCAGCCGCAAAACTCGTCCGGCCATCTAGAGGGGGCTCCAAGACATAGGGTGAGGTCCCCTGCGCCCCTCCTGGATCTTCCCCTCCAGACCCCGCTGAACAGACGTTTTCAAAGACCAAAGCATAGCAACACGCCGACGCCAAAGGGCATTCCGGACAAGGCTTTCGAGGCAATGCACACGTCAGCTGTTTAAGCGCCCGCCCGAAAAGCCCTCTCAGGGCCGATCCCTTGAAAGGGGGCAAAGCGCACGCTTCCCGGAACGTGCATGTAAACTGGAATCGTTGAATATCCATGGCCATCCTCCCCGAAAGCCACAGGAATATCTGTGAGTGTAGGGTACTCCCTCCCTCCGGGGTGTGCCGCCTTCGCCACGTTGCTTGACTCCGCCGGCTGGAGAAACCGATCCGATAGATTCGGTACCCCGACAGAGTGAAGACCCTGGGCTACTAGAAAACAAACCCACCCCCACCCGGCCTTCTTTTTTTATAGCCCCAAGCCCCCTCCCTGAGAATCCGCCTTCCTCCCCCCCACCACCCCCGTCCCCCTCGGCCGGCGACCCTCCCCTCTCTTTCCTTCTATAGCACCGGGCAGGGCCCCTGGTTCACCTTTTAGAAAAAGAGCGTCAGGTCTAGGGGCGGGACGGGGTCGCCCTCCTGGTAGATCCAGACGTTCTCGGCCCCGGAAAGGAGCTTCCCCAGCACCTCGAACCCCCCGCCCCGCGCCCCCTTGGCGTTGTGCACGTCCCTTCCGTAGATCTCGAACCAGCCGTCGCCGTCCTCGAAGACCAGGTAGATGTGCCGGGTGCCCCAGCTGGGCATCCGGGCCACCACCACCGCCTTGATCCGCTCGCCGACGATCTCCCTGAGGTGCATGTTGATGGACATGGCCGAACCTCCCGGGTGGTCTCTCCCCTCTCTGTTATCTTTAGTAGCACAGCCGGGTGGTCATGGAGTGAGCGCCCGGCGGCGGGGCTGGCCCGCCGCGACAGCCGGTGCTCCGAAACAACCGCTTCCGGCGGTCAGCGCCGCTGCCTTCGCCGCCAAGGCCGCCGCCCAGGCCCGCGGCACCCTCCAGGCAGAGCTCGAAAGGGCGGCCCCCTCGCCCTGGCCGACCTGGAGACCGCCGCCATCGCCCCGGCCCAACGACCTGACCCTGCCCGGCGGCGACACCGGCCGCTTCGGCCGGATTCCGGGCCTGCGCCTTACAAACCGGCCGGCGTGAGCGGCCCCCGCCCGGCCCGTCTTGCCCGGCGGGCCCTTTTGGGGCATAAAGGAGGGGATGGAGGCCCCGGCGTGAGCATCCTGGAACGCATCTACGAATTCCACCACCAGGTCCGAAAGGGCCGCTACCCCAACGCCCGGAGCCTGGCCGACCAGTTCGAGGTCTCCCTCTCCACGGCCCGCCGCGACATCGACTACCTGCGCGACCGCCTGCTGGCGCCCCTGGCCTTCGACCGGGTCCGGAACGGGTACCGGTACGAGGGCGGGGGGTTCCGCCTCCCCTTCGACGACACCCAGCGGGTGCTCCTCTTCCTGGCCCTCCTCGAGCGCATGGCCGAGGAGACGGGGCTCTCGTGCCTGGAGGAGGTCCAGCGCCTCCGCCGCCGGCTGGGAACGCTCCTCCAGCGCGACCAGGCCCACCTCCTCGAGCGCCTCCACTGCGAGTTCGTGGAGGTGGAGCCGGCGGACCCGGAGGTGATGGATCGGGTGCTCACCGCCCTCCTCGAGGACCGCCCCCTGGCCATCCGCTACGCCGACCCCAAGGGCCGGCGGACGGAACGGGTCATCGAGCCCCACCTCCTCATCACCTACCAGGGCCGCTGGTACACCCTGGCCCGGTGCCGGCTGCGGGACGAGATGCGGATCTTCCTCCTCTCGCGCATCACCGAGGCGCGGCCGGAAAAGGGCCGCTTCGCCCCGGACATCGAGGCGGCCCGGGCCCTCCTCGGGAAGAGCTTCGGGATCTTCAAGGGCCCGCCGCGCCACCGGGCCCGCGTCCGCTTCACCGGGGACGCCGCCGAGGTGGTCCGCCGCCAGCGCTGGCACCAGGACCAGGTGCTGGAGGACACGGGGGACGGGGGCGCCGTGGTCCTCACCGTGCCCGTGGCGCCGGACTACACGGAGTTCCTCATGAAGGTCCTCCAGTTCGGGGCCCGGGCCGAGGTGCTGGAACCGCCCGAGATCCGCGCGGCCGCCGCCCGCGAGGCGGCGGCCCTGGCCCGCGTTTACGGCGGGGGGGGAGGCCGGGCATGAGGGCGCCCCTCGCCCTGGCCTGCGCCCTGGCGCTGGGCGCCGCCGGCGGCGGGCCCGCCGCGGCGGCCGCGGACCGCCACGAGTGGCGCTCGGAGGCCGCCGTGGCCCACATCCGCTACGCCGAGCCCGGGGTCATGAAGGAACGCGGGATGTTCTACGGCCTCTCCGGCGGCTACACCTACCGGCGCGCCCTCTTTCTCCGCACCGAGGCCCGCGCCCTCTACGGCCGGGTGGACTACCGGAACTCGGGTTCCATCGACGACATCGACGACTACCTCATCGAGGCCCGCCAGCTCGTGGGCATCGACCTGGAGCCCGGGGGCGGGGCCCACCTCACGACCTTCGCCGGCATCGGCTACCGCTACCTCCAAGACGACGCGGGGGGCCGCCTCTCCTCCACCGGGGCCCTGGGCTACGAGCGCGAGTCCCACTACCTCTACAGCCCCGTGGGCCTCGAGCTCACCCTCCCCCTGGACGACACCTGGTCCCTCCGGGCCGAGGCGGAATACGACTTCTTCTGGCGGGGACGCCAGGAGAGCCACCTGAGCGACGCGGACCCGGGCTACGGGGACATCGACAACCGGCAGGACCACGGCTACGGCGTGCGGGGGGCCCTCACCCTGGCGGCGCGGCTCCGGCGCGTGCGCCTGGCGCTCACCCCCTACGCGGCCTACTGGCGGGTGAGACGTTCCGACCTCGAGCTCCTCACCTACTACGGCACGGTGGTGGGCTTCGGCTACGAGCCCGAGAACGAGTCCACGGAAATCGGGGTGCGGCTGGGCATCCGCTTCTGATGGCGTCCGGCGCGGACCTTCACTGCTGGCGCTGCGGCGCCCCCGTGGCCGACCTCCCCCTGCCCCTCGGCCGCCGGGCGGAGTGCCCGGCCTGCGGGGCGGACCTCCACTGCTGCCGGATGTGCGCCGCCCGCGATCCCGGCGCCGGCCGGGGCTGCCGGGAGCCCAACGCCGAGGCCGTCCGCGACCCCGAGCGCGCCAACTTCTGCGACTGGTTCCGGCCGGGCGCGGCCGGGGAGGCCGGCACCGACGGGGCGGCCGACGCCGCCCGCGCGGCCCTGGAGGCCCTCTTCCGGAAGGGCTGAGCGGCCCGCCCGGGCGCCGCCTACTCCCAGCCCCCGTCGTCGCGGCGCCGGAGATCGATGGTGCCGTCGAACCGGCCCTCGTCGCTCACCAGGGAGTTCAGGAGCCAGTTCACCAGGCTGATCACCAGCGAGCCCAGCACCGCCCACCAGAACCCGCGCACGTGGAAGCCCCGGATGACCCCCGAGGCCATCATGAGGAGCACGGCGTTGATGACGAAGGTGAAGAGCCCCAGGGTGAGGATGTTGATGGGCAGGGTGAGCAGGATCAGGATGGGGCGGAAGAAGACGTTCAGCACGCCGAGGACCCCCGCGGCGAAGAGGGCCGAGAAGAAGCCGGCCACCTCGATGCCGTCCAGGAGGTAGGCCGCGGCCAGGATGGCCAGGGTGAGAAAGATCCAGCGGACGGCGAGTCCCTTCATGCGCGCCTCCCCCGCCTCAGGCCCGTGTCAGCCGGCGGTACTTGATCCGGTGCGGCTGGACCGCCTCGGGCCCGAGCCGTCGCACCTTGTCGGCCTCGTACTCGGTGAAGTTCCCCTCGAACCAGTGAACGCGGCTCTCCCCCTCGAAGGCGAGGATGTGGGTGGCCACCCGGTCGAGGAACCACCGGTCGTGGCTGATGACCAGGGCACATCCGGCGAAGGCGTCGAGGGCGGCCTCCAGGGCCCGGAGGGTGTTCACGTCGAGGTCGTTGGTGGGCTCGTCGAGGAGGAGGACGTTGGCCCCCTCCCGGAGCATCCGCGCGAGGTAGACCCGGTTCCGCATGCCCCCGGAGAGGTCCGAGACCCGCTTCTGCTGGTCGGCCCCGGTGAAGTTGAACCGGGCCACGTAGGCGCGGGAGTTCACGGTCCGGCCCCCGAGGTCCAGGGTCTCCTGGCCGCCGGAGACGGCCTCCCAGACCGTGGCCGCCGGGTCGAGGCCGCGGCGGGTCTGATCCACGTAGGCCAGCTGCACCGTCTCGCCCAGGCGGATGGTGCCCGCGTCCGGGGCCTCCTCGCCGGTGATCATGCGAAAGAGCGTGGTCTTGCCGGCCCCGTTGGGGCCGATGATCCCCACGATGGCCCCGGGGGGCACGGTGAAGGCGAGGCCGTCCATGAGGAGCCGGTCGCCGTAGGCCTTGCGGACGCCCTCGGCCTGGATGACCACGTCGCCCAGGCGCGGCCCGGGGGGGATGTAGATCTCGAGCTCCCCGGCGCGGGCCCGCCCCTCCTCCCCGAGCAGCGACTCGTAGGCGCTGATCCGGGCCTTGGACTTGGCGTGCCGGCCCTTGGGGGTCATCCGGATCCACTCGAGCTCCCGCTGGAGGGTGCGGCGGCGGCGCTCGGCGTCCTTCTCCTCCCGGGCCAGCCGCTGCTCCTTCTGTTCCAGCCACGAGCTGTAGTTCCCCTTCCAGGGGATGCCGCGGCCCCGGTCGAGCTCCAGGATCCAACCGGCCACGTTGTCCAGGAAGTAGCGGTCGTGGGTCACGGCGATCACCGTGCCCTCGTAGCGCGACAGGTGCTGCTCCAGCCAGGCCACGGTCTCGGCGTCGAGGTGGTTGGTGGGCTCGTCGAGGAGGAGGATGTCGGGCCGCTGGAGCAGCAGCCGGCACAGGGCCACGCGCCGGCGCTCACCGCCGGAGAGGACGTCCACCGGGGTCTCCCCGGGCGGGCACCGGAGCGCGTCCATGGCCATCTCGAGCCGAGCGTCGAGGTCCCAGGCGTCCAGGGCGTCGATCCGCTCCTGGACCTCGGCCTGGCGGGCGATGAGGCGGTCCATCTCGCCGTCGTCCAGGGGCTCGGCGAACCGGGCGCTGATCTCGTTGAACTCCGCCAGGAGCGCCACGGCCTCGGCGGCCCCCTCCTCCACCACCTCGCGGACCGTCTTGGTCTCGGCCACTAGGGGCTCCTGCTCGAGGTAACCCACGGTGTAGCCCGGGGAGAGGACCGCCTCCCCGTCGAAGTTGCGGTCCACGCCGGCCATGATGCGGAGCAGCGTGCTCTTGCCCGAGCCGTTGAGGCCCAGGACGCCGATCTTGGCGCCGTAGAAATAGGAGAGGGAGATGTCCTTCAGGACGGGGCGGCCGTCGTAGGACTTGCCCACCCGCATCATGGTGTAGATGATCTTTTCGCCGTCGCTTCCCATGGCTCTCGTTCAAGGGGCCGCCGGCCGGATGGCGGCACCCGGGCGCCCGCGTGAGGCGGCAGGGTCCGAGGAGACCGCGGGCCCGGCGCGCCGGCCTCATTCCTCGTGGGCGTAGCCCTTGATGATGTAGCCGCCGGACTTCTCGTCGCGCTCGAGCTCGAGGAGGCGGCGGGCCTCGGCCTCCTCCAGCAGCTTGCTGAAGGTCCGGAAGCCGTAGTACGACTCGTTGAAGCCGGGCTTCCGGCGCTTGAGGGTCTGCTTCACCATGGAGCCCCAGATCTTCTCCTCCTCGCCCCGTTCCTCGAAGAGGGCCTCCACGGTCTCCATGACGAGGTCCAAGGCCTCCTGCTTGCGCTCCTCCTCGTTCTTCGGAGCGGCCTTCTCGTCGGCCCCGGCCTGGGGTTTGGCGGCCTTCTTGCCCCGGGAGCGCTTCTTCTCCTTCTTCCGGACGAGATCGTCGTAGTAGATGAACTCGTCGCAGTTGGCGATGAGGAGGTCGGAGGAGGAGTTCTTCACCCCCACGCCGATGACCACCTTGTTGTTCTCCCGGAGCTTGCTCACCAGGGGCGAAAAGTCGGAGTCGCCGCTGATGATCACGAAGGTGTCCACGTGGGCCTTGGTGTAGCAGAGGTCCAGGGCGTCCACCACCATGCGGATGTCGGCGGAGTTCTTGCCGGACTGGCGCACGTGGGGGATCTCGATGAGCTCGAAGGCCGCCTCGTGCATGGGCTCCTTGAACTCCTTGTAGCGGGCCCAGTCGCAGTAGGCCTTCTTGACCACGATGTTGCCCTTGAGGAGCAGGCGTTCCAGGACCCGGTGGATGTCGAACTTGTCGTACTTGGCGTCTCGGACCCCGAGGGCGATGTTCTCGAAGTCGCAGAACACCGCCAGGTTGTCCGTCTTGGGCTGACCGTTCACGTTGGCTGTCTCTCCGTTGGGGCGCGGCGGGCCCGGTGGGCCCCCGCCCGGTGATTTGCACCTGGATCCGTGGCGGACTCACCCCGCCGCCCTTCGGGGCGCTCGATAACGGGCCGACCTGCGGCGTTGGCAACTCGTCGATATACATCGACATCGCCGCCGCCTTGCATCCGGCCCGTTCTCGAACGCCCACGGATCCAGATTGCAGGTATAATACAGCATCCGTCGTCGGAAGGTGAGCCCCCCGGCCTCCGGGCGGGCCGCCGGCAGCCCTCAACCAGGAGCCCACCGCCATGAAACGCTGGCAAAAGATCGCCGTCGCGGCCGCCGGGACCGTCCTGGTCCTCGCGGCCATCTTCTACGTGCTGGCCAAGGTCCTCATCACCCCGGAGCGGGTGCGGGCCGTGGTGGTGCCCGCCGCCGAAAAGGCCCTCCACCGGAAGGTGGACCTCGGGCGGATCGAGGTGCAGCCCTTCACCGGGATCGTCCTGGAGCGGCTCACCGTCCACGGCCTCGGCGGGGCGCCGCCCTTCGTGGCCGCCGACCGGGTGGTGCTCCGCTACCGGCTCTGGCCGCTCCTCGTCCTCAAGGTGGTGGTGGACGAGGCCCGCCTGGAGAGACCGCGGATCCGGGTGGTCCGGGAGGCCGGCGGCCGCTTCAACTTCAGCGACCTGGCCGGGCCGCCCGCCGAGGCGCCCGCGAAGGCCGCCGCCCCGGAAAAGGGCGGCGGCGCCCCGCCCATCCGGCTCCTCGTCTCGCGGGTCTCGGTCACCGGCGGCGACGTCGCCTTCGAGGACCGCGCCGTGGCGGGGAAGGCCCCCTTCCGCTTCCACGTGGCGGAGCTGTCGGTGGAGGCCGAGGACATCACCCTGGCCGGGAGTTTCCCCTTCCGCCTCTCGGCCCGGGTGAACGGGGCCCCGCTCACCGCGGAGGGCCGGGTGAGCCCCGCCGCGGGCCGGGTGAGCGCCGCCGTCCGCCTCAAGGGGCTCGACGTCACCGCCTTCGCCCCCTACTACGCGGCCGCCCTCCCCGGCCGCCTCCGCGCCGCCCGCCTGGACCTCGACCTCACCGCCGACGCGGGTGCCGAGACCGCGGCCTCCCGCGGCCGCGTCCGCGTCCACGGTCTCGATCTCGACCTGGCCGCCCTGCCGGAGGCCCCGATCCGGGGGGCCGCCCTCACCCTGGACTACGACGTGAACGCGGACCTCGCCACCGGGGCCCTGGTCCTGGGCAAGAACCGCCTGGACGCCAACGGGATCGCCGTGGAGGTCTCCGGCACGGTGCGGGATCTCGCCGGGACCCCCCGCCTGGACCTCACCGCCGCGCTTCCGGCCCTCGACCTCCGCGCCGCCCTGAAGGCCCTGCCCCCCGCCCTCGCCGCCCCCGCGGCCGGGCTCGACCCCTCGGGGACGGTCTCGGCCCGGGTGCACCTGGCCGGCCCGGCCGACCGTCCCTTGGCGCTGGCCGGGGACGGCAACGTCACCTTCACCGGCGTCCGGGTCTCGGCGGGGGGCCTCCGGCCCGGGCTCGACGGCGCCCTCCGCCTGGAGGGGGACCGGGTGCACAGCCGCGGCCTCGCCCTGGACCTGGAAAAGGCCGGGCGGGCGGCCCTGGACCTCGAGGCGTCGGGCATCTTCGGCCGGCCCGTGACCGCCCGCCTGGACGTCACCGCCGACCGCCTGGACCTCGACCCGCTCCTCGGCGGGGCCGGGGCCGCGGCGGCGCCGGCCCAGGCGCCGGAGCCGGCCCGGAAACCCGCCGCGGCCCCGGCGGGTGAGGTCGGTCCCTTCGACATCCCGGCCACGGCGCGGGGGACGGTCCGGGTGGCCGAGGCCCGCCTGAAGGGCCTCGCGGTCACGGACTTCCGCCTCCGCTGGCGGCTCAAGAAGAACGTCCTCACCGTGGAGGAACTCGCCGGCCGGGCCGCCGGCGGCGCCTTCCGGGGCACGGCCGCCGTGGACCTCGGCCGCCGGGGCCTGGCCTGGCAGGCCCGGCTCGCCCTGGACCGCATCCAGGCCGAGCCCGTGACGGCCGCCCTCCTCCCTGCGGCCCGGGGCACCGTCTTCGGCACCCTCACCCTCGACGCCCGCCTCTCCGGCCGGGGCACGCGGCCCGAGGCCGTCCGCCGGTCGCTTTCCGGCACGGGAACGGTCCGGCTCGCCGACGGCCGGCTCACCGGCACGGGGCTGGTGCAGGGCCTGGCCGACTTCGTGGGGATCGAGGACCTCCGGGTCCTCCACTTCCGGAAGGCCGACGGCCGCTTCACCGTGAAGGACGGCAAGGTCCGCCTCGACGCCCGGCTCGGCGGCGGCGACGTCCGCCTGGCCCCCAAGGGGACGGTGGGCCTCGACGGCACCCTGGATCTCGCCCTCGGCGCCCGGCTCTCGCCGAAGCTCGCCGCCCGCCTCGACCGAAAGGGCGGGGTGACGCGCTACCTCGCCGACGCGGAGGGCTGGACCCTGCTCCCCCTCCGGGTCCGGGGCACGGCGGACCGCCCCCGGTTCGCCCTGGACGCCAAGGCCGTGAAACGACAGGTGAAGGAGCGGGCCAAGGGCGAGATCCGGAAGCGTGTCCTCGAGGAGATCTTCAAGGAAAAGGACGGAGAGAAGCGGCAACCGGACGGCGCCCGGCAACGGCCCGAGGAGCGGCTCCTCGACGACGCCCTCAAGGGGATCCTCGGCAACTGAGGCCGGAGCCCCCGGCCCGCGGCCCTTCCGGCGGCCCGGGAAACGGCGCGGACCGGGTGCTTCAGGAGGCCTGCGAGGCCTCCCGCTTCTCGACGGGGGAATAGCTCCCGATGCGGGCCAGGATGGCCTCTCGGGGGAAGCCCAGGACCAGGGGGTTGCGTTTCAGGACGCGGACGATGCAGTCCTCGCACACGTGGTAGTAGCGGCGGTAGTCATCGGGGGGACGGGCCACCTGCCAACAGGGGACCTCGGGGTGGTGGTAGGCGGCGCACGAAAAGCGCCGTTCCCCGCACTGCATGACCTCCCAACAATGCAACAAGCCGAGGGCCTTCATCTCTGGATACCTCCCCTTTTTGACGGCGTCGCAAAAGTCGCGGGCTTCGGATGCCCCCGTCATTGCGGCGTAGCTCAAGTCCGCTTCATTCCTCGACATCCTCGCGCCTTGCCTTCGGCGGTTCTTGCTGAGCCATCCACTCAGATGGCCTTTTCACGAGGCCATCCTTTTTTCGGGATAAGATCCAGATTAGCGGGATTTCGCCAAAATGCAAACAAAAAATGACTTATAGAAGATGTATTATCTGTTAATATTCTTATTATAAGCGGATATTCCTTTCCCTCCCTCAAAACATCCGCACCCGGCCGCAATCCGGGCAGATCCAGGTCGGCCCGTTGCTCATGCCCCAGCGGTTCTCTTCCATGCAGTCGTTGCAGATCTGGAAGCCGCAGGGACAATTCCAGCAGAAGGGCAGCTCCCGGCCGCAGCAATGGCACTGGAAGGTCTTCCGCCGACGGCGGCGCCCCGCCGCCTTCGCCGCCTTGTCGTCCCGTTCCATGGTCACGACCTCCGGCCCGGCGCCCCGGTCGGCGCCGATCTCGGCAAGAAGATAAGCCCCCCGGGCGCCCCGGACCACTCCCTCAGTCGAGCCCCAGCAGGGGATAGCGCCGGAGGGCCTCCCGCCGCCACAGGGAGAGCCCGGCCCGGCCGCCCACGGTCTCGAGGGCGATCACGGCGTCGGGGTCTTCGAAGGCGATCCGCCCCGGCCCGCCCCGGGCCTCGAGTTCCCCGAGGAGCAGCTCGTCCAGCCGCCGCTCCTCCTCGGGGCTCCGAAGCCGCCCCCTGAAACCCCGCCGGTGCATCCGGACGTGGAAGGCCTTTCCCAGGAGATCCGGCACCCAGCACCGCACCGCCGCCGCGGCCCTCGCCCGGAACTCCTCCGCGTCGCGGAAGGGAAAGGTCACCGTGACGGGGACCACCCGGGCGAGCACGGAGCGGACCCCGGGATCTTCCAGGATCCACCCGCGCACCGCCTCCGGCACCTCCAAGGGATCCCGGGCCCTGAGGACCAGGACGTTGTGAAAGTCGGTCCGCGCCACTTCCCCGAGTTCCTCCAAGAGCTCGCAGCCGCGGACGAAGCCCCGCCGGTGGACCGTGGCCACCACGTTCCAGTCCTTCATGCACCGGCCTCCTCTCTCCATCGGCCGATGGACCCGGGACGGGGCCCGGGGGGGATGATCCCCGGCGGCCGCCGAGTGGAAGGCGCGAAGGCCTTCAGGCATGTCGTGCACGGCGTCGGGGGGCCGCGCGGCAGCTGGTGATCGGTGCAACGCCGCCATCCGGCCGCGACACGGCCGGGGGGCGGCCCGCCACGGAGGCCGCCTCCGGCCCGGGGCCATCAAAGGGGGCCCGTGGACATGACAGGACTGAGCTCCTCGATCTCGTTGTGCTTGAGCCTGTAGTTGTAGATGTCCTCGATGTCCTTGTAGACCTGGAAGATCTGGAAGAAGCCGTGCCAATGGGCGTAGTCGGGCCCGTCCATGGCCGCTCCGTGGCGGGCGCGGCGCCCGGTGTGATGCCACAGGTAGTAGTGGAGTTCCTGGGCGGGGTCCTTCCACGGGTCGGCCTTGAGCAACCTCTTGGCCTTGAGGGTGTCGATCATGGCGGTGGCCTTGTCGAAGTAGAAGTTGTAGAGCTCCACCGCCCGGTCCAGCTTGGCGAAGTGGTTGTCTATGTGGAGGGTGGAGTGGCAGTTGGCGCACACCTTCCTCATGAGGCGGCGCCCCTTTTCTCCGTCACCCCTGGCGCCGCTCCGCACCACGCTCTTTGGGTGGACCAGGTCCCAGTGCAGCCTCTCGTTGACGTTGTGCGTGGTGTTCAACTCTCCGATGCCGCTCATGTGGCAGGTGGCGCAGGTGGGAGCGGTATAATCCCCGGGCTCCCAGGCGTCCGGGGCGCTGTCCCACTTCCAGTTCTCCCCGTCGGTGAGGAAGATCTGGCCGTGGCTGCTCTCGTAATAGATCTCTATGTCCGGGTGGTCCGGGCCCAGGTGACACTTGGCGCAGGCCTCGGGTTTCCTGGCCTCCGAGATCTTGAACTGGTGCCTGTTGTGACACACCACGCAGTTGCCCACGCCGCCGTCCGGGTACCGCATGCCGATGCCGCCGGGCCAGCTGTCATTGGTGGGCTTGCGGTCCGGGCCCAGCTGGACCTCGGCGCCGTGGCACATCTGGCAGCCGCTCTGCCTGGTGGCCAGGCGCAGCTTGCTCTCGCCCGGGACACCGGCGAAGGTCCCGCCTTCGAGTTCATAGATGAGGTTCTTGAACTTTTTCTTCTCCACCACGGGGGCCGAGGCCAGCTTGGCGTGGCCGCTCTTGGAGAACTGGTCCACCTCCGTGGGGTGGCACCGGGCGCAGGTCTTCGGGGAGACCATGGGCGAGGTGAAGATCCGGGTGCCCTTGAGCCCCTTGCACTGGCTGGCCATGGGGCTGCTCGCGTCCACCACGTGGCAGTCGTAACAAGAGACGCCGGCATGGGCCATCCTGCCCTCCTTCCAGCCGGCCACGATCCCCGGGGTCTCCTTGGCGTGGCACTCGATGCACTTCAGGGCCTCGGGAGAGTAGCCCCGCTTGATCACGATGTCCGCGCTCTTGGACATGTTTGGATAGGCCCGTTTCTCCTCGGCCAAGGCCGCGGACCAACAGCTCATGGCCGCCAGGAACAAGGCCAGGCCCAACGACACGCTCCCAGGACGACGCTTCATGACCCCTTCCTTTCATCAAAAAAATCGATTGTCATAGCCTTCCACCCCCGGCCGGCCCGTCCCCCTGCCCGCCCCCGGCCTGGAGCACGGCGGCGATGTCGCCATGCCCGGCCTTCTGGTGACAGTCCAGGCAATGAAGGGTGGTCTCCCCGAGCCGGTAGGCCCGGTGAGCGCTAAAGGCCTTTATCGGGATGCCGGGGACGACGAGATCCTTGTGGCAGTGGCGGCACCCGGATTCGTAGGCGCCGTGCACGTGGGGGCCCCTGTTTTTCCACTTGGAGAGCCAATCGGTCTTCTTCCCCGTCAGATGGGCGAGGACGTCGTGGATCCCGGCCCTGGTCTTGACGGCCAAGTACCCGACCACCCCCTCGTGGGGGAGGTGACAGTCCACGCACCTCGCCTTTATGGCCCCCATCCTGGCCGTGCCGTGGGGCCCGGTCTCCCACGTCCGCCTGAAGAGGGTCATCTCGTGGCACGAGGCGCAAAACTCCACCGAGCTGGTGGACCGGACTTGCGACGCGGTCAGCAATCCGGCGGCGGCGGCGGCGACGAAGCCCACCGCCAGGGCCGCCGCCACCGGGCCCCTCTTCCCTTCCGCTTGTTTCATAGGCTGGACCCTCCCGGGAATCGTCCATCCGTTCAATTCCCGATTATATGGGAAAAGCGCATAGACTTGCGGTTAAAGACGATTACGCCACGGTTCAGTAGCGGGTGGGCCCGGCCCGACGGCCCCGGCCGCCGGGCGCACCGCCACCTTCTCCACCAGGAAGGCGGGGTCCCAGGAGAGCTTGGCCTTGCGGAGGCCCGGCTCCCCCAGGTCCTGCTCCCGGTTGACGTACCGGAACTCCCTCCAGACCTGGCGGCAGCACAGGTGGTTGACGGCCACGTAGAGACCCCGGACCTCCGGATCCGCCTTCTCCACGTGGACCACGGCGGTCTCCGGGTTGAGGGGTTCCCCGAAGCTGAAGGCCGCCACCCGCCCCCCGATCCGGACGAGGCCGCCCCGGAGGGGTAGGTCGGACCAGTGTCGGAGGGCTTCGGCCACCGCCTCGTCCTCGGCGCGAAGGTCCTCGTGCCCGGCGCACTCCCGGAACCGGCACCAGTACGCCTCCAGCTCGAGGCACTCGGCCGCACGCTCTGCGTCCAGAAGCTCGAAGGCGAAATCGACCCGCGCGAGAAAGTGGTTGAGGTGGTTCTTCTTCTTCCGCAGGCGCCGCCCGCGGAGGGCCGCCAGGTCCGCCACCCGGTAGACGTAGTCCGCGTCCTCGCGGGTCTCTTCCACCCGGAAGCCCGTCCCCGGGCCGAGGCCGAGTTCCTCGGCCCAGGCCTTGGACACGCGGCGCATGAGGGGGGCGAAGCCCTCGGCGGCCATCCAGTCGAAGAGCTCCCGGACCGCGGCCGCGGTGGCCCCAGGCCCCAGGGGCGGGAGGAAAAAGGCGGACCCCCCGGTGGCGGGATCGGCGAAGACGGCGACGGCGGAGCCCATCCGGGAGAGGCGGAACCGGTAACGGCGGCGCCACATGAAGAGGTTGGTGAAGGTGAGCTCAGAGGTCACCGGCGGCGCGGCACGGAGGGCTTCCGTCACCTCCGCGGCGTCGGCGAGCTCCAGGGCCTTGAACCGCGGAAAGGACGGGATCATGCAGGGCCCTCCGGGCGCCGCTGCGGCCTTCCCGTGACCGGGACGGCGGGGTTTAATGCCGGGTGGGCCCGCGCCGGGTATGGCGCCTGCCCGAACTCGACTCCATTCTACGCCGTCTCCCGGGCGGCGGAAAGGATCCGGCTCCCGTGCCCCGAGGTCTCTTCCTCCAGTGCCTGGCCCTGGCGGCCGGCTGGCTCGCCTTCTTCGCCTGGCATTCCGTCCTGGCCGCGGACGGACCGAAGGCCTGGGCCGCCCGGCACCTCCCCCGCCTCGCCCCGGCCTGGCGCCTGGCCTACAACGTCGCCTCCACCGCCTGGGTGGCCGTCCTGGTCGCCCTGGAACACCGCGTGGAGACCCCCGTGGCCTGGGACCCCCTCTCCGGCCCCCTCGCCCCCTTCACCCTGGCGGCGGACGCGGCGGCGGCCGTCTTCTTCGCCTCGGCGCTCCTCCGGGCCGATCCCCTCCACTTCGCGGGCATCCGGCAGATCCTCGTCCGCGAGGTGGACCCGCCCGACCGGCTGGTCACCACGGGGCCCTGGCGCTGGATCCGCCACCCGCTCTTCGCCTCCGGGATCGTCCTGGTCTGGGGCCGCCGCCTCGAGGTGCACCAGGCCTGCTCCGCCCTCCTCATCACCCTCTACCTCGTGGTGGGGGCCCGGCTGGAGGAACGGCGCCTGCTCCGGCGCTTCGGCGACGACTACCGGCGCTACATGGAACGGACGGGCCGCTTCCTGCCCCGGGCGGGCCGGCGGCGCCGGGACGGGACCAAGGGGGGGACGGGGGCACGGGGCGCCGCCTCGTAACGGGCCGGGGCGGCGAAGGCCGCCGGCGCATCCCGTCGGGGCCGTCGCCCCGGGAGCCTTTTCGCGGCGGGGCCGTCAAAGTTGAAACATTTCAATGTGTCATGGTAAGGTTCGGGGCCGCAACCGGCCGCCGATTCCGCGCCTTCCAGGAGTGAACGCATGAGTGACAGCTACCGAATCCTGCTTCCCGAGTCCGAGCTCCCCGAGGCCTGGTACAACATCCTGCCCCACCTTCCCAAGCCCCTGGCCCCGCCCCTCAACCCGGCCACCGGGAAACCCGTCACGCCGGACGAGCTCAAGCCCATCTTCCCCGACGCCCTCATCGCCCAGGAGATGAGCACCGAGCCCTGGATCGAGATCCCCGGCCCCGTCCGGGAGATCCTCCGCCTCTGGCGCCCGAGCCCGCTCCACCGGGCCCGGAACCTCGAAAGGGCCCTCGGGACCCCGGCCCGCATCTACTACAAGAACGAGGGCGTCAGCCCCCCGGGCAGCCACAAGCCCAACACCGCCGTGGCCCAGGCCTACTACAACAAGGAGGCCGGCATCCGCCGCCTGGCCACCGAGACCGGGGCCGGCCAATGGGGGAGCTCCCTCGCCTTCGCCTGCCGTTTCTTCGACATGGAGTGCACGGTCTACATGGTGAAGGTGAGCTACGAGCAAAAACCCTACCGGCGCATCATGATGAACGTCTGGGGCGGCGAGGTCTTCCCCTCCCCCACCGACCGCACCGCCGCCGGCCGGGCCGTCCGCGAGCGGAACCCCGACTCCAACGGGAGCCTCGGCATCGCCATCTCCGAGGCGGTGGAGGACGCCGCCACCCGGGAGGACACCAACTACGCCCTGGGCAGCGTGCTCAACCACGTCCTGATCCACCAGACGGTCATCGGCCTCGAGACCCAGAAGCAGCTCGCCCTGGCCGGGGAACGCCCCGACATGCTCATCGGGTGCGTGGGCGGCGGCTCCAACTTCGGCGGCTTCATCCTGCCCTTCGTCAAGGAGCTCATCGACGGGAAGAGCAACGCCGAGATCATCGGCGTGGAGCCGAAATCCTGCCCCACCCTCACCAAGGGAGCCTACCGGTACGACTTCGGCGACACGGCGGGCATGACGCCCCTCATGCTCATGTACACCCTGGGCCACACCTTCGAGCCCCCGGGGATCCACGCCGGCGGGTTGCGCTACCACGGCGACGCCCCGCTGCTCTGCCACCTGGTCCACGAGGGCTACGTCAAGGCCCGGGCCTACACCCAGAACCCGGTCTTCGAGGCCGCCCTCCTCTTCGCCCGGACGGAGGGGATCATCCCGGCGCCCGAGACCTCCCATGCCCTGCGGGCCGTGGTGGACGAGGCCCTTCGGTGCAAGGAGACCGGGGAAGAAAAGTGCATCGTCTGCTGCTTCAGCGGGCACGGCCACTTCGACCTGGCCGCCTACGACGCCTTCCTCGAGGGACGCCTCGAGGACTACGAGTACCCGGACGAACTCATCCAAAAGGCCCTGGGCGACCTGCCGAAATTCCCCACCGGGATCTAGACGCCGGGGCGGCCCCGCCCCCGGGAGACCGCCCCGTGCCGTGCATCCCGCCCTCCCCGGGGCGCCGCGTCCGCGCCCCCGCCGCTCCGTGCGGTTGACACCCGGCCCCCGGGTATTACTCTCCTTTCAAGGCCGGAAGACCCGGCGGGATCTTTCCCCGAGCAATACCGAAATGTTAAGCAAAGAAGGCGCACCCGGCGCCGTCCCGATAGACAAGTTCTTTATCACCGAAGAACCATTCTACCTCCCGCAGGGCCGGGAGGTGGAACTGGCCGAGGCGGCCCACGCCAACCGGCTGCCCCTCCTCCTCAAGGGGCCCACCGGGTGCGGCAAAACCCGCTTCATGGAATACCTCGCCTGGCGCCTCGGCCGGCCCCTGGTCACCGTCTCGTGCCACGACGACCTCACCACCGCCGACCTCGTCGGCCGCTACCTCATCCGGGGCGGGGAGACCGTCTGGGTGGACGGCCCCCTGACCCTGGCGGTGAAGGCCGGCGGGATCTGCTACCTCGACGAGGTGGTGGAGGCCCGAAAGGACACCACCGTGGTCCTGCACCCGCTGGCCGACGACCGCCGGACCCTGCCCGTGGAGAAACGGGGGGAACTCCTCCGGGCGCCGGCGGACTTCATGCTGGCCGTCTCCTACAATCCCGGCTACCAGAGCGTCCTGAAGGAGCTCAAGCCCAGCACCCGGCAGCGCTTCGTGGCCCTGGAGTTCGGCTTTCCGCCGCCGGAGATCGAGGCCCGGATCGTGGCCCGCGAGGCGGGCCTCGACCCGGAGACGGCGGCCCGCCTGGTGCACCTGGGGGGGCTGACCCGCGGGCTCCGGGAACAGGGGCTCCTCGAAGGGGCGAGCACCCGCCTCCTGGTCCATGCCGGCCTCCTGCTGCGGGCCGGCATCGATCCGGAGGCGGCGTGCCTGGCCGCCGTCTGCGAACCCCTCACCGACGACCACGAGATCCTGGAGGGCCTGCGGGAGATGGTGCGGGCGGTCTTCTGATGCCGCGTCCCCCGCGACGGCCCCCGGGGCCCGACCGCGGCGGCGAGGCCCTCCAACGGGCCCTCCTGGCCATCTTCGGGACCGACCACGTGGGCCACTGCCACGTGGACGCCGCGGTGGAACACCTCCTCGAGCTGCCCCGCCGCCACGTGGGGCCGGTGCTCTCCCAGGTCCGCCTCATCGCCGGTTCCGTCTCGGACATCCTGGCCTTCGGATTCATGGAGCACGCGGGCCGCGCCCTCGAATTCCTGGAGACCACCGAGCAGCTCGAGGACTGGGTGCGGGGGGCCCTGGCCGTCTACGAGGCCGAGGGCCTCCACCCGGCCCTGGCCTACCTCCGTGACGCGGCCCGAACGGCGCGCCGCGTCACGGGCGCCTCGGGGGCGGTCACCGTCGAAGAGGCCGCCCGGCGGCTCTCCCTCCTGGTCGCCGGTCTCGCCGGGCGGCCGCTCCCCTTGAAGAAGGGGGCCGAGGCCTTCACCGACACCACGGCGATCTACGCCCCCGCCACGGTGGACCGGTTCCCGGCCCGCGCGGACAACGCCCTCTACTACCGCGTCCTGGCCGTCCACAAGGCCGCCCAGGTGCGGTACCGGTCCTTCCACCTCCCCCCGGCGCCTCTGGACGAGCTGATCGGGGCCGCCCCCCGGCGCGCCCGGGAGGCCGCCCGCCGCGCCGGCGCCACCGGCATCGAGCGCCTGGCGGCCGCCCTCGAGGCCGTGGCCCCCGGCGGCGCCTGGATCTTCGTGCTTCTCGACACCCTCCGGGTGGAGGCAGGCCTCCGGCGCGGGTTCGCCGGCCTGGACCGCGACCTGCACCGCCTGAAGGGCCTGCTCTCGGCCACGGCGCCCCCCTCCCCCGGCGTCCCCGGGCCCGCCGCCCGCCTGGCCCGCTGGCTCCTCGAGGGGACCGAGGGCCCGCCCCCGGCCCCCTCCGGGGACACCCTCCCGCGCCTCCGGCGCCTGCTCGAGCCCTGGGCCGGCGCCCTGGACACCGCGCGGGCGGCCCTGCACCTGGCGCGTTTCACGAACCCCGGCGACATCGAGGCCGCGAAGGCCCTCCTCCCCTACGCCGGGGCCTTCCACCCCGGGGCCGTGGCCCGCGGCCTGCTGAAACGCCGGGAAGAGGTCCGGGAACGCCTCGTGGAGCTCCTGGCCGCGGTGGTGGCGGCGCGCCCGGCGGGGCGGCGCCGGGGGGCGGCGGAAGCGGAAGAACGGCACCAGGGCCGGCCCCGCACCGAGGGCGACTCCGGGGTGGCCCTCCTCGTGCCGCCGGGGAGGGGCCGGGGGCCGGACGCGCCGCTTCTCGACCCGGCGGAATGCCTGCGGCTCGGCGGGGATGCCCCCGTGGAGGGGCTGGAGGAACTCCGGGCCCTCATCGAGGAGGCCGCGGCCGACCACGGCGGCATCCCGGCCGCCTACGTCGCCGCCGCCCAGGCACTCGCCTCCGGGGCCTACCACCCCGGGGTCACGGGCGCGGCGGAAGAGGCGCCGCCCGCCGCCCCGGCCGCCTCACGCCCGGTCTTCACCTACCCGGAGTGGGACTTCCGGCGGCGGGGCTACCGGCGCGACTGGTGCACCGTCTCGGAGATGCCGCCGCCCGAGGCCGGCGGCGACTTCATCCGGCGGACCCTGGAGCGCTACCGGGGCCAGCGCCTCGAACTGCGGCGGCGGTTCGAGATGCTCCGCACCGTGGACCGGCTCCGAACGCGCCAGGCCGAGGGGGACGAGGTGGACATCGACGCCCTGGTGGAGGCCCGGGCGGACCTCCTCGCCTCGGGGACCGCCGCGGAGCACCTCTACGTGCGCCGCCAGCGGGACCGGCGGGACATCGCGGTGGCCTTCCTCGTGGACATGAGCGCCTCCACGGAGGGCTGGGTGAACCGGGCCATCCGCGAATCCCTGGTCCTCCTCTGCGAGGCGCTCACGGTGCTCCGGGACCCCTTCGCCGTCTACGGCTTCTCCGGCATGCGGCGGACGGGGTGCCACTTCTTCCGCATCAAGGACTTCGGGGCGCCCTACGACGGCGAGGTGGGGCGGCGGATCACGGGAATCAACGCCCGGGACTACACCCGGATGGGGCCGGCCATCCGGCACGCCACCCGGCTGTTCCGGGAGGTGGACTCCCGCCTGCGGGTCCTGCTCACCCTGAGCGACGGGAAGCCGGAGGACTACGACGAATATAAAGGGCCTTACGCCATAGAGGATACGCGTAAGGCCCTCATCGAGGCGAAAGAACAGGGAGTGAAGCCGTTCTGTATCACCATCGACCGGGAAGGCCGCGACTACCTCCCCCACATGTACGGGGAGGTGAACTACGTGGTCGTCCCGGAGGTGAACCTGCTGCACCGGAGAATTCCGGAGATCTACCGCCTGCTCACCACGTGAGGAGGGCGGTCCAAGCCCGCAGCGGTTCAGGCCTCCTTGACCTCGATCTCCTTGACCTTCCCGGCCTCCTTCTTGGGAAGGACGATCTTCAGGACCCCCTTCTTGTACTGGGCGTCCACCTTGTCCTGCTTCACCTCCACCGGCAGCCGCAGCGTCCGGGCGAAGGCCCCGTAACGCCGCTCCACGCGGTGGAAGTTCTCGCCCTTCTCCTCGGTCTCCTGTTTCTTTTCGCCCCGGATGGTCAGGGTGTCCCCGGCGAGGTGGATCTTGATGTCCTTGGGATCCATGCCGGGGATCTCCGCCTTCACGACCAAGGCGTCCTTGGTCTCCGAGACGTCCAGGGCCGGCGCCCAGGTCGCCTCAAGGGCGGGAAGGGCCTCGGAACGGCCCATGAACTCCTCCCACAGGCGATCCATCTCACGGCGCAGGCTGGAAAGTTCCGGGAAGGGTTTCCAGGGTGCCAGTTCGAACATAGCCTTCACCTCCTTCTCCAACGGGTTTCACTCCTCACTCCCTGCTCGCGGCTGAAAGTTAAGTATGCCCCCCGCCGGGGTCAAGGCCGGCCGGCCCGGCGGCGGAGGCGGACAACTTCCCGTTTTCAGAAACCTTTCCAGGAGAGGAGGACCCCGGCCGCCACCGCCAGCGCCACCCCCAGGCCCTGCTGCCAGCTCAAGCGTTGGTGCCATCGCAAAGATGCGCGGGTGGCTCTGCGTTGCTTCGAGGCCCTCTTCATTGCGGCAGAGCTCAAGTAT